>JAICUM010000299.1 GCA_025935855.1 Pirellulales bacterium
CTGCTGCATTTTGAGCGGCTCGATGTGCTCGGGGCCGTCGTCGAGAAACTTGTTTTGATGATCGACGATCGCCTGCGACACGCGGGTGAGCGTGCTGCGCCGCTGCTCGATGGCTTCGATGAGCCATTGTGCGGCGTTGACTTTGCGCTTGATATAATCGCGCGTCTCGCCGGTGGTGGCCGGGTCCTGCAGCAGCTTCCGGTAGTAGGGGCTGATGTAGAGGGACGGCAGCTCGCCATCTTCCAAGTGGACTTCGTACTTGCCCTGCTCGTCTTTTTCGACGAACACGTCCGGCGTGACGGCCGGGGCGCTGGATTCGTTGAAATCGGCGCCCGGCTTTGGCTTGAGCGTCTTCAGGTCCTCCCACGCTTCCTGAATCGTCTCGATCGAGAAGCCGGTCTTCTTCGAGATGAGCGGCAGGCGGTTGTTCTCCAGGTCCTCCAGGTGGTTCTCGATGAGCACCCTCAGCTCTTCGTAGAACAAGAGGCCCGGCGTCAACTGCAGCAGCAGGCATTCCTTGAGGTTGCGAGCGCCGACGCCCGGCGGATCAAGCCGCTGCACCACGGCCAGGGCTCGCTCGGCCAGTTCAAGCTGCTTTTCTCGCCACGATTGAGCGTCGCCGTTGACGTCGGCCGGCGGCGGCGGGATCAAATCTTCCAGCGGCGACTTCAGGTAGCCGTTGCTGTCGAGATTGTAGATGATTCGATCCGCCATCTTGCGGGTCTCTTCATCCAGGTCGAACCAGGTGAGCTGATGATCAAGATAATCCTGTAGCGATTCGGGCCGGGCGATCATGTTCGCCATCTGGTCGTGCCGGCGATCGCCCTCGGCCTCGATCTGCCCGCGCGAGGGACGGGAACGCTCCTCGTATTCGTCGGGCAGGTTCTCGGTCATGTTGAGGAGCCGTTCGAAGTCGTCCTCATTATTGGTGCTGTCTGCGACGACCAGCTCGCGCTCAGTATCGGCGGGCGCGTCGGGGTTTTCGACTTCGGCTTCGAACGCTTCCTCTTCGCCGGTCGGCTCGATCTGGTCGAGGACCGGGTTGTCCTCCATTTCCTGCTCGATGCGTTCCTGCAGAGCGATGATCGGCAGTTGCAGAATCTCCATGGACTGGATCATCCGTGGAGCGAGCACCTGCTTTTGGGCCATCTGCATGCTTTGGCCGAGAGATAATCGCATTTCAATCCAATCCGCAGGCTAAGTTGCGAGAGCGTTTAGGGAGTTAACCGGCTCGGGGAATCGTCAGGCGCTGGCGTGTCGCTGTCGCCTAGCAAACACGGCGCCAAAGTGGGCCTCGCTGCTGCCATTTAGCATACCGATTTGCGGCGACGCAGGTCAAACTAATCCGTGCCAAGGCGGACAAAAAGCGATTCAAATCGTACTGGCGCCATCGAGCGCAAGACGACGGCGCCACAGTTCTCCAGTTTGCATTCTACCTTGAAAAGACGCCGCGATGCGTCACGGCGTCGCGGCACGGCAGTTGAACTTGGCCAAGCTAGCTCAAGGAAGGCGGCTGTAGATCGCCTAGCCCGCCCAAAGCGTCGCCGAGGCCTTGCAGATCGAAACCGCCGGTGAGCGCTTGCATCGATTCTGCATGCAGTTCCTTCGCCTTCTGCTGGGCCGCGTTGATGGCCGCTGGGAGCAAGTCCTCAAGGAGTTCGCGATCCTGCTTTTCAATAAGCGAGGGGTCGATGCGCACGGCGAGCGCCTCGCCCAGGCCGTTGGCGTCCACCTCGACGAGCCCGCCGCCGGCGGCGCCGGTAACGCGCTTGGTTTTCAGCTCGGCGTTGAGCTGCTCTAGCTTGCCGCGCATCTCCTGCGCTTGCTTGAGCAGACCTGGCAGGTTGGCAAGTTGGCTAAGGCCTTTGAACATCGCGTCACTTCGCTTGGTTCTGATCGGGCGGCGCCACATAACGCAGCCGGCTGGAGTCGCCATCAAATAATTCTACGGCCCGTTGGACGAACGGTTCAGCCGCGGCGTTCACTTGCTGCGGCTTGGACGACTGCCGAACTGGCCTCACTTGAGCAGCGCCGGCGTCGGCGGCGGATTCAGGATGCGTCGTGAGCACCAATCCGACGCGGCCGCCGCAGACTTCGCTGAGCGCCGCTTCGAGGCGGCTGAGGTTTGCCGGCCGCAGGCAACTATCGCGAGAAAACTTTTGGCTTTCCGGGAAGCTGGCGACCAGGCGGCCTTGGCCGTCTACCGAGAGCTTAGTCGCACACGCTGCACAATCGGCCGTGACGCCGGCGAGCCGCTCGAGGGCTTGCTTCCACACGAGCTCAACCGAATTGGCGTCGAGCGAACAGGCCTTCTCGGCGGCGATAGGCGCGCCGTTAGTTTCCGGCTGGGCGTTGCCTTCTGGCGGGGCCGGATCGATGCGGCGATTCGGCGCGCTCTCGGCCACAGTCCGCGGCTGTATGCCATTGGCGCCGGGCCGGTGAGTTGGCGGCGTCAGCGGCGCTCTAGCTGGTTCGTTTTTTTTTGGCGCGGCGGCTGGCCCGTCGGCCTCGCCGTTCTTCAGTTGTTCAACCAGCGAGGCGAGGTCATCCAAGTCCGGCAGATGGCAAATCCGCACGATGGCCATCTCGGCCAAGGTGCGCACCTGCGTGCTGATTCGCAGCCGGGAAGCGGTTTGGTCGAGGATTTGCGACATTGCGAGCAGCGTCTGAATTCCGAGCTCTTTGGCAAATCGCTGAACTTCCTCGCGCTGTCCCGGCAGGGCATACAGCATCTGATTGGCGTTGCCGCCGACCGAAAGCACCATGACGTCCCGAAAAAAGCCGAGCAGTTGGTCGATGAGCTGCCCGACCTCGGCGCCTTCGGCGATGGCCGCATCGAGCTCCGCGAGGGCTGCCTTCGCGTCATGCTGCACCAGCGGCTCGATGAGCCGGCTCAAGCGGGCCGCCGGCGCGAGGCCCAGCAGCTCGGTTACGTCGTTCGCAGTGATCTTTCGATCGCCGGTCGCCAGCAATTGCTCCAGGAGCGACTGGCTGTCACGCATCGAGCCGGCGGCTCGAATGGCGATGATTTGCAGGGCATCCGGCTCGACCTCGGCGCCTTCGGCGGCGGCAATCTGCGACAACCGCATTTGAATCGCGGGGACGTCGATGCCGGCGAAGTCGAACCGCTGGCACCGCGAGAGGATCGTGATCGGAATCTTGTTGACTTCCGTCGTGGCAAAAATGAATTTGACGTGCTCGGGAGGTTCCTCCAGGGTCTTCAACAGCGCGTTGAAGGCGCTTTTCGAGAGCATGTGGACTTCGTCGATGATGTAGATCTTGTACCGCGCACGGCTGGGGCGAACGCTCGCGTTCTGCCGCAAGGCGCGCACTTCATCGACGCCATTGTTGCTGGCGCCGTCGATCTCGATGACGTCAATGTCGTCGCCCGTTGAAATGCTGACGCAGATCTCGCATTCATTGCAGGGCGTCGGCGTCGGGCCATGGACGCAATCCAGCGCTTTGGCGAGGATTCTGGCCGCCGACGTTTTTCCCACGCCCCGAGCGCCGGTGAACAAATAGGCGTGGCCGACACGATCGCTTTCAATGGCGCCTTTGAGCGCCTTGGCCACGTGTTCCTGCCCAATCAACTCGTCGAATGTCTGCGGCCGGTAGCGGCGGGCAACAACGAGATACTCACCTGCGGCGTTGTCGGCGCTTGGCGGCGATGGATGCGAAGTGCTCATGAATTCCGCGAGTCGGGGCGGGGCAAGGAGACAGTTGCGGAAATTCGCGGTTGGCGCCGGCCGCGGACGAGAGGCCTCCACACAAAGAAGCACAAGCTTATGGCTGCTGTGTTTCCACCCTGACCAGGTTCGCAAGGCCCCCATTGCAGAGGCCCCTCGTCGGCTGCCGGCGCGATCATGGGGACCTTTCTTTGTACGTTTTGCGATGAGGATCGTCAAAGGGCTTGGCATCGTGCGTGTGCGCCCTCGATTTAAGTAGATTGGAACGCCCCGGCCGTTCGGCAAATCGGAACGCGCGGAGCTTGATGGCACTCTGGAACGACTGGGAAGGAGTTTTGGCTTTTGGATTGTGTGATCATTCGGGGGGTCCCAGTTTTCGTACTCAAAACTCACTGTTCAGAAACCTGGCCTGACGCGAATTCTTCGAGAAACGAAGGCTGAAACGGCGTCGTGCTAGTCAGTCCATCCGGGAGTTTTGGATTTTCCGAAAAAAGTCCAAAAGTCCAAAACTGTTTCCTGCGTTCGCTAAGGCGCGCACCGCTGCGCCAGCAGACAACTGCCGGGGGCTCAAGATATGAACGAATATACACTAACGCGCGGGCATTTTCAAGAGCAAAAAGAGGCCAATGGCGTCTTCGCGTTTTCACAGCCAACGGCGCCGGGCCGTTAGCCCAAGACGTCTGCTGTCCGCTCGGCAATAATCGACTTACTCGTCGGCTTGTTTCCGCCGACGTTACGATGCAGGGAAACAATCCATTCGATGTCCGTCACCGCCGGCACTGAACTTGGAGAAACTATAGAGAGCAGTCAGAGGGACTGGCGCGCACTTTATCCGTTCGCTTCCCACTGGTTGCTGATTGAACAGCGGCGCTTGCATTATGTTGATGAAGGGCCGAAAGACGCGGCCCACACGCTTCTGTTCGTGCATGGCAACCCGACGTGGTCGTTTCACTGGCGACGGCTCATCGAGCGCTTTCGCGGGGAATATCGCTGTGTCGCTCTGGACCATTTCGGTTGCGGCTTGAGCGAGCTTCAACCGCGGCCGCTGCGATTGGCGGACCACATCGAGAATGTCAGGCGGCTCATGGGCGCGCTTGACCTGCGAAACATGACGCTGGTCGCGCAGGATTGGGGCGGCGCCATTGGACTGGGGGCTTTGCTGGCCGAGCGGGAACGATTCGAACGCATCGTCTTGTTCAACACCGGCGCTTTTCGGCCCTGGTTTATTCCCTGGCGGATTCGGGTTTGCCGAACGCCAATCGTGGGCCGGCTCGCCTTGCAAGGCGCGAATGCGTTTTCGCGGGCGGCGCTGCGGATGACGCTCAGCCGCAAGCCGCGGCTTGCGCCGGAGGTGGAGGCGGGTTACTTGTATCCGTACAACTCGTGGGCGCGGCGGGCCGCGGTGTATCAATTTGTGCAAGATATTCCCTCGTCGCCGAGCCATTCTACCTGGCAGACCTTGGAGGAGATCGAGCGAGCGTTGACGCAATTGGCCGAGCTGCCGAAGTTGCTCGTGTGGGGCGAACGCGATTGGTGCTTTACGACGGAGTGCTTGGATCGGTTTCTGCAGGACTGGCCGAGTGCGGAAGTGGTGCGGCTGCCGGATGTGGGCCACTGGGTGGTCGAAGACGCGCCGAATGAGGCGGAGCGGGCAATGGCGGATTTTCTGCGGCGGACCAATTCATGAACGAGACGGCGCCACTCAATGCCACCATGCCGCCGTTGACGATCGGCGCTTGCGCAACGTTAGCCTGCATTTGGGAGGCGACGGCGGCGAAGCCCGGCAACGTTTATCGCGGCGCCGACTTTCATGATCTGACCTACGCCGACTTTCTCACCAGCGCGGCATTGATTGGGCCGATCATCGACGACGTTGGAACGCGAGGCGTCGGCGCCACGGTATTGGAAGGAGTCGCCGCTACGCGAGCCGCGGTGGGTACCAACGTCAATTTGGGCATGCTGCTGCTCATCGCGCCGCTTGCCGCGGTTCCATGCGAGAAACCGCTCAGCGAAGTGAATAGGGTCCTAGAAGCGCTTTCCATTGACGATACGCGGCTGGTGTATGAGGCGATCCGGCTAGCCAAACCGGGCGGCCTGGGCCGAGTCGAACAGGGCGACGTTCATGAAGCGCCGCCGCATATCACATTGCGCGAGGCGATGGGCCTGGCCGCGGAACGGGATCTCGTCGCCCGGCAGTTCACCAATGGATTCGCCGAGGTATTCTGGACGGCGGAGCGAATTGCAGTTCATGCGGGCTGCATGCCACTGGGCGATGCCATTGTTCGCAGTTACCTAGAATTGCTGGCGAAGCATCCCGACTCGCTGATCGCCCGCAAGTGCGGGTTAGCTGCGGCTAACGAGGTTTCACAGCGCGCGGCGTCGGTTCTGGATCAATTACAACATGGGTCGGAAACGTTTGCCGCCGCGTGCGC
>JAICUM010000100.1 GCA_025935855.1 Pirellulales bacterium
ATGGTGCTGGTCATCGACAAGTCCGGCTCGATGGACGGCATGCCGATTCAACTCGCGCGGCAAGCGGCCAAGTCGGCGGTCGAGCTGCTCAGCCCGCGCGATTCGGTGGCCGTCGTCGGCTTCGACCACGAAGCTCAGGTCGTCTGCGACATGACCAGCGCCGGCGACGCCGAAACGGTGCAGGCCGCCATCGACTCGCTCGCGGCCGGCGGCGGGACCTACATGTACCCGGCCATGGTGAAGGCCAAGGAGATGCTCGAAGAAACGCCGGCCAAAATCCGCCATATGATCTGCCTCAGCGACGGCCAAACACAGCCGGCCGATCACGAAGCCCTGGTCGAAGAGATGGCCGAAGCGGGGATCACCGTTTCGACCGTCGCCCTCGGCGAAGCCGACAAGCAGCTCATGTCCACCATCGCCGAGCTTGGCCACGGCCGCTACTACGAGACCGACGACCCTGGCAACGTGCCGCAGATTTTCACGAAGGAAACCATGCAGGCCACCAAATCGGCCATCAAGGAAGACCTCTACGCCAGCGTCCAGACCGGCGATCACCCGGCGCTCTCCGGCTACAAAGACGCCGAGCTGCCGTTCACGCTCGGCTACGTGATGACCGAGGCGAAGCCGACGGCCCAACTGCTGCTGGCGGTGGAAACGGGCGATCCGCTCCTGGCCATCGGCCGCTACGGCCTCGGTACGGGCATGGCTTATACGAGCGACCTCACCGAAAAGTGGGGCGGCGAGTGGCTCGCCTGGAACGGTTGCGGCAAGTTCTGGGCGCAAATGATTCGCAGCGTCGTCCGCCACAACGACGTCCAGGGCCTGGAGATCGCCGAGCACCACAACGGCGACGCGTGGTCGGTCGACATTCGCCGCACCGATTCCAGCGGCGCCCCCGTCAACGGCGTGAAGTGGGACGCCGCGCTGTTGGACGCCGCCGGCGCCGCGCAGCCCGTGGCCGTCCGCGAAGTGGGACTGGGCCGCTATCAAGCGATGGTTCCGCTCGGCGACCAAGCGACCGCCTCGCTCCGCATCCGCGACGCCGACAGCGAGAAGATGACCGTGCTGCACTGGCAGCGGCCTTACCCGAATGAGTATCGGCTGGCGCAGGAACTCCTGCCCGCCGTGGCCGCGCTGCCGACGGCCTCATCCCACACGGTCGCCGATCACGTGCCGCCGGTCGAGCGCCGCGAGTCCGTCGCCCACTACGCCTACTTCGCCGCGCTCGGCTGCCTGCTCGGCAGCATCCTACTCCGCCGGTTATGATCGAAAAGCGTAACGGCGGTTTTCAACCGCCGCGTAAAGAACGGACCTCGAGCTGGTTGCTCGCGGCCCTTTCCGCACGACTGCCAAAGCCGCACACTGCCCGCCTTCGCGCCAAAACGTGGGTGTAGAGCAGCCAAGCTACGAACCTATACCAGGGGAAGGAAGCGACAACTCTCATTCACCTTGCCTTCCCTCACCAGGATCGCGAACGCATGCGTCTTGCCACAGCTGTTATCCCCATTGCGCTTCTTTGCACTGACGTTGCCCACGCAGGCCCGTTTCGCGTCCTGCTGCAGGGGAACGATCGGCTCGCCATCCTCGCCAAGGATGGAAGTACGGAATGGAGCATGCCTTGGGGCGCGATTCACGACATTCACGTCCTGGCCAATGACCATCTCATGGTCCAGCGAGGAGCTACTGAGGTTGTCGAGATCGACCCGACCAGCAAGAAGGTTGTTTGGGCGTATGACGCTCAAATGAGTAATGGCAATCAGGGTCGGCCTGTGGAGGTCCACTCCTTCCAGCCGCTGGCTGATGGCGGCGTGATGATCGCTGAATCGGGTCCTGGCCGAATCATCGAAGTCGATCGCCAAGGAAGGCTTACCAAGGAACTTCGATTAAAGATTGACAAGCAGCAAACTCACCATGACACGCGCCTCGCGCGCAAGCTCGCTAGCGGCAATTACCTGGTCTGCCATGAGGGCGACGGCGCCGTTCGAGAGTACGATGGCCGTCGCGGAAACGTCGTCTGGGAATATTCAGTGCCGTTATTCGGCCGACAGCCGCGCGACGGTCACGGCCCGGAGGCGTTTGGCAACCAGGCGTTCGCCGCTGTCCACCTTAAGAATGGCAACACCCTGATCGCAACAGGGAATGGTCATAGCGTGCTGGAGGTGGCGCCCGATAAGACGGTTGTGTGGAAACTCGGCCAGCGTGATCTGCCGGGGATCGTCCTGGCCTGGGTGACCACGCTGGAAGTGCTGCCCAATGGAAATTACGTCGTTGGTAATTGCCACGCCGGCCCAGGGCAGCCGCTCTTGGTCGAGATTGAACCGAAGACTAAACGTGTGGTGTGGCGATTCGATCGCTACGACGACTTCGGCAATGCCGTATCCAACAGCGAACTGTTGGACGTGGCGGGACAAGTCGTTCGCTGACAGTCGTTTGCGAGCTCCCGATGCGAAGCTGACGCGCGGGACCACGCAAAATGCCCCTCAGGCCATCAAGCGGTTCTCTGTACAATCGGCAGGCTAATCAACTTCCCGAGCCCTTGGACCGCAACATGCCTTTCCTTTCGGAGTCCGTGCGCGAAACCTTCCGCAATCTGCGAAGGTATGCCGTCGCTGTACCGCCCAGCGTCGCCAGGTACGACCAGCGGATGTACTACTCGATGCTGCTGGCGAACTTCATGGCGCTGGCGCTGCACTTCGTCTGGATCTTCGTTTTTCGTTCGCTCGGCAATACGGCGCTGAGCCTGGTCAACATCGGCAGCGTCGCCATCTGGGTGTTCAACATCGCCCTGATTCGCGGCTGGGGCGCCGTGCTGACTGCCGTCGTGATCGGCGCCTTCGAGGTTCTTGGCCACCAATTCCTGGCCATCTACTACTTTGGCTGGGGCTACGGGTTTCAATACTTCTTGCTCGTCATCGTGGCCTTCGCCTTCATGATGAACTTCAGGAACATGGTGATTCCGATTGGGTTGTTCATCGCCTGCCTCGTGTCGTTCCTGTGGTACTACTACTCCGTTCAATACTGGCTCCCGCACAACGACGCTGACCCGGCAATCCGCGAGACGTTCCTGATGGCGAACGTGACGACCGCCTTCACGATTCTGGCCATCATGTCGTACGTGTATAGCGAAGCCGCCCGAAAAGCCGAGGCGAAGCTGGCGCTCGAGCAGCAGAAGTCCGAGCGGCTGCTGCTCAACATTCTGCCGGCGTCCATTGCCGACCGGCTGAAGGAACGCACCTCGGTCATTGCCGACCACTTTGAATCGACGACCGTTCTCTTCGCCGACATCGTCGGATTCACGGCACTTGCGGAGCAGATTTCTCCGACCGAAATCGTAGGCCGCCTGAACCGAGTGTTCTGCGCTTTTGACGACCTCGCCGATCGATACGGATTAGAGAAGATCAAGACGATTGGCGACGCCTACATGGTGGCGGGCGGGTTTCCCGATCAGCGGGACGGACACGCCAACGACGTGTCAGCCATGGCGCTCGATATGCTGACCGCGATTGAAGCGTGCAAGATGAACGGCGAATCGGCGCTGAGCATCCGCGTGGGCATCCATACGGGGCCGGCGGTGGCAGGCGTCATCGGCGTCAAGAAGTTCGTCTACGATGTCTGGGGCGATACCGTGAATACCGCAAGCCGCATGGAGTCGAGCGGCTTGCCGGGGCGCGTCCAGCTCTCCGAACAGACGGCAGCCCTGCTGGCGCCTGAATTCCAGATCGAGAAGCGGGGAGAGGTGGAGATCAAAGGCAAAGGCCGCATGACGACGTACTGGCTAACGGGAAGGCGCTGCGACCATGTTGATGCTTGACGCGGCAGGGAAATCCCGAAGGGCGCAAAGCGGTCCCAATGGCAAATTGACGTGATAAAATATCTTCCGTGTAGGCACTTCCCTACTGCGGACGCTATGTGAGGTAGTATGCAGATCTCTAGGATCGCGCGGCTCGTCGCGGTAGCCCTAGGCGTATTCGTCTCCGCCACGCGGGTGAGTGAGTTGTCGGCGCAGACGACAATCAACCCGCCGTTTGATACCTCTCCCGAGGCGGTGGCCGCGCGGGCCGCGGTTTATGGCGTACCGGGCCGGGCCGACTTGACCGGGGTCAATACGCCACTGACGGCTGGAACGAAAATCGACTTCTTCGGCGACTTCATCACCTGGCTCAACGGCTACGTGTCGAACATTCAGACGGCCATCAACACCGGTCCAGGGACGACCGGCAAAGGCATCGTGTGCATCAACCACGGCGACGATGGCGCCGGCGTCTTGCAGGTGCTCAACGGTGATCCCGGGACCACCCACGGCTACGGAGGGACGACCGCCAAATCCTTCGCGGCGACAATTGCCCTCGACCGGCCCGACATCGCGGTGGTGTTTATCGGCGTCAACGACGTCTGGTGGCGCGGCACGTCCGCGGTCACGTTCCAGCAGGCGTTGCACGAGATTGTCACGCAAGGCAGCTCAGCGGGAGTTACCATGGTCCTCGCCACGCTGGCCGTTAACGGCGAGAAGCCCGACGGTAGCAATCCCAACGACGCCCAGTACGACCAATTCGCTCAAATCACGCGCGACGTCGCGTCCGCAACAGGTACAACGCTAGTCGATCTGCGCACGGCTTACGTAGACTACGAAATGAACAATAACAAGTATCAGCTGCAACGAAACGGCACAGCGGCTTTTCAGGCCAGCGGCATTCTTACCTACGACGGCATACACCCAACGATCTTGGGCAATAATCTTCTCGCCAACCTTATTTCTGAAGGCATCTACCGGGCGATAGTTCCCGAGCCGAGCTCGCTTCACTTGTGGGCTCTAGCAAGTCTGACGCTGTTGCGTCCTCTCGCACTTCGGCGGCGCTTGTAGTTGAATGGCTGATGCCAATACTAAGAAGAGCAGGCAGGCCAGACGGAGAGGAGCTAAAACGTTACGCACGAGAATTTTCGCGTTGCAGCGCCATTCAACTGACGAAAGCCCTTGATGAGTCTTGCCGGCGTCGCGTTATATAAGCCTCGCCCGGCTTCATTCGGGACATACCGCACTGCAGCGAGCCAGCAGGCTTGAACCGGCCACATCTGGATCCTTCCGATGAATAGCATTCACTTACGAGGGTAACCCGTTTCCGATGACTTACTTTAGGCTCGCGGCAGTCGCGCTGCTGCTCGCATCGCTTGTTCCGCATGAAACGCTTGCAGACAAGCGAGACCTGCTTCAAGTCGGTCCGCAGCCGGACGGCTCTATCCTTGTGCCGACCAATCAACTGCTGACGCCGGCTGGCCGACAAGTGGCGTTTGCTGGACGGCCTGTCGATCTGCTGGTCCTGGACCAGGGACGGTTGCTCGCGGCCAAAAATATGCGGAGTCTCGTCTTCATCGATCCCAACACGGGCCAAATCATTCAAACGCTCGAGCTCCCCAGCGAGAAAGACGCCGGACGCGCCTTCAGCGCGGTCGGTCTGGCGGCCTGGGACGACCGAATATTGGCAACTGATTGTCTGGACGGCGTCCGCATCGCCAATCGCGGGGCCGGCGGAAAGTACCAATGGGACCGTCAGCTCCTTGTGAAGAAGCCGGCCGTCGGCGGCGCCGCCTATCCCACGGGCGTCGCCCTTGCCGATGCAGGGCGCGCTTGGGTCTGCTCTTCACGTGGCAATGAGCTACAGCTACTGAACCTTGAGAATGAAGAAGTGGAAGCGCGCGTACCCGTCGGCGTGGCTCCCTACGGGGTCGTCGTCGTCGGCAACAAGGCTTATGTCTCGAATTGGGGCGGCGACCGTCCGTCGAAGAAGGATAAATCCCTTTCAACCTCCGAAACCCCTGTCCACATCGATCCGCGCACCAGCGTCGCCAACCGCGGCAGCGTTTCAATCGTTTCTCTTGTGGCCGGTGTTTGGCGACAAACTAAGACGATTCCGGTCGGCTCACACGCTTCTGGCATTGCCGCCAGCCCCGATGGACGATTCGTGTTCGTAGCCAGCGCCAACACGGATACCGTCGCTGTCATCGACGCCGCACGAGATGAAATTGTTGAGACGATCAGGTGCCAGCCGGAGGCTCGGCTGCCGTTTGGCGCTGGATGCAATGCACTGGCGGTAAGCGGTGACGGACGAACACTGTTTGTTGCCAACGGCACCGGCAACTGCATAGCTGTTGTGCAGCTCGGCCAAGCCGCCGCCGGCTTCCAATCCGCTGGCAAGCCCGCCGCCAGTCGAGTCGTGGGAATGATTCCAACGGGCTGGTATCCCGGCGCGGTGCGTCTTGTGGCAGACGGCCGGCGGCTGTTCGTCGCCAACGTAAAAGGGCACGGCTCCCTGCTGCCGCGACAAGCCTCGCCTAAAAAAAAGGACGACGGAGAAGGGGACGACCCAGCGGCGCCTCAGGAAAGGGGCAAGAACTCACACGATCATCTGGGAACCGTGTCGCTCATCGATGTTCCCGGTCCGTCAGAGCTTAAGGAATTCACCGAGGCGGTGAACGCCAACAATCGCCTCGGTTACGCGCTGGCTAATTTGGAGAAGCCGCGGCCGGCGGCGAAGCCGGCGCCCGTACCGGAACGCCACGGGGAGCCTTCGGTGTTCGAGCACGTCATCTACGTCATTAAGGAGAACCGCACCTACGACCAGGTGCTGGGCGACATGAAGGAGGGAAACGGCGACGCTTCGCTGTGCATGTTTGGCGAAGACGTGACGCCGAACCAGCATAAGCTCGCACGCGAGTTTGTCCTGCTCGACAACTTTTATTGTTCAGGCGTGCTCTCGGCTGACGGGCACTCCTGGACCAACTCGGCCTATGCTACCGATTACCTGGAAAAGCAGTTCGGCCAGTTTGTGCGCAGTTACCCCTACGAAGGCAGCGATCCCCTGGCCTTCGCGACCAGCGGCTTCCTCTGGGACAACGCGCTTGTGCACCAGAAGTCGTTTCGCAACTACGGTGAGTTTGTCAGGACAGCCTATGACCCCAAGCGCCCCAGTTGGCGAGATCTGTATGCGGACTACCAAGAGGGAACCCACTCGGTCGCCGTTAACGTCACGGCCAATTTGCCGTCGCTCGATCCGCACACGCATCGGCATTATCCGGGCTTTCCGCTGCTGATGCCGGACGTTTATCGAGCCGAACTGTTTGTCGAGGAGCTGAAAAGGTCCGAGCAAACAGGCCGCTTTCCGCACCTGATCTATCTGTTTTTGCCGAACAATCACACCAACGGCACACGGCCGGGATCGCCGACGCCGCGAGCCATGGTCGCCGACAACGATCTGGCGCTTGGAAGAGTCGTTGAAGCCGTATCGAAGAGCCGCTTCTGGCCGACGACCTGCATCATGGTCACGGAGGACGATCCGCAAAACGGCTTTGACCATGTCGACGGGCATCGCACGGTTGGTTTCGTCATCTCGCCGTATACCAAACGGCACACGGTCGATTCCATGTGCTATAACCAAACCGGGCTCGTCAAAACAATCGAGCTGATCCTTGGCCTACCACCGATGACACAGCTCGATCTAAGCGCCACGCCATTGCGGAGCTGCTTTGTTGAGAAAGCCGATCTAACTTCGTACGAAGCGGCTTCCAATAAGATTCCGCTGGATGAAATGAATGCCCGAGTCAGCCAACTCGACGGTCGCGCCAAGGAATTTGCAGTGCAGTCGCTGGCCTTGGATCTCGAAGTCGAAGATCGTGCGGACGAGGAGACCTTCAACCGGATTCTGTGGTTTGCGACGCGCGGGGACGCGCCTTATCCCGGCGACAAGTAGAGTCTGCTGCCACTTCCGCTAACCGCCGGCAGCCGTGACGAGTCTGGCGAAGCGATGCAGCAGGGATCGCTCATTATCGGTCGCGGTTAGCTGCTAAACCGCTACGCTTGACGCGATGAGAATTAGCCTTGTAGTCATTGATGACCGTTTTCGCGTGATAGCCTTTCATTTTTCCGGACATCGTGTCCGGAGTGCATTGCGTTGACGTTCACCGCGGAACTAATTCCCGCCGGCGGCCGCGCCATAAAAACATGGGGGCGTTAGCCGCTGACGGCCGAACGTCAGAACCGATCCTCCGATTCTAGTTCCCTCCAGCCAGTAGTGCGGGAGCGGTCTGTGTTGCCACCACACGGCGGCTCCGGCGTGGGGGCGGTCCTTCTTGAAGGAGCGTCCCCATGTCCCGTGTTTGCTGCGCAGAAGCTGCGCACTGGCAGTCCGCTTTGCAGACGATCCTCCCGGCCATCGAAGGGCAGATCCAAACGGCCCTGCTTCGCGTAGCGCCCCACGAGCGCGCCAGGAGGCCGCCCAAGCCATTCTGGCCAACGCCGCCATGACGTTCGCGCGCCTGGCCGAGCTCATCCCTCTCCAACTTGCTTTTCCCGAGCCGCTGGTGCGGTATGGCCTCAAGCAGTACCACGCTGGCCGCCTGATTGGCAGCCGAACCAACTGTAACGACGTCGGCTCCAAGAGCTGCTAGGGAAAGCATGGCTCCTGCGCGGAGCCGATGAGATTTGGACCGCCTCTCTGATTGATGCTCGCGGTATGAGGCCAGCGGACATTGCGGCGCTGCGGATCGAATTCAGCGACTGGTTCACCTCGCTGTGGCCGCGGGATCAGCGGCTGGCAAGTGGTCTGGCTCGGGGCGAGTCGACGAGCGCCATGGCGAACATGTTCCGGATCACCGCCGGCCGGGTGAGCCAGCTGCGGCGGGATCTGTAGGAGAGCTGGCAGCAGTTTGTGGGGGAGCCGGCGTACGGGTGCGGCTGATCAGTTCTGGCGGCGACGAATCATCGCGGCAAGGACGCCGCCAAGCCGAAATGCTCGCCGCATTGTTAAAGCGCGAAACGCGCGAGAGAATTTGTCAGCGCCGCTTACACCACTCCAGCGAATAACGCAAAGGAAGCCACTACAGTGGCACAAGACTCGCTATACTCGGCATCCTGGCTTTATAAACCAAACCGAACCCTTGCAACGAGTCGACGACAAGATGGCAGATACTGCGATGGAACGGTGCGAGGTCAAGCGTCTTTTCCTGGTAAACGGCGCTAAGGAACCCCGTTGGGTCAATGTCGCAGTTACGGACGTCGCGAATGATTCAGAAGCCATGATTCGCTGCGCTTATTGCCACGGCGCAATCAAGTTCAATAAGGGCGGCGATTACGTCTTGCACCGCTGGCGCACAGACGGTGACAACTGCCAAGGCGGACACGGTCCTCGAGGCGCCCAGGGGCTATCGTCCAAGCCCGTGAATTGACTCGGGTGGGAACGCTTGGCAGCAGGACCTGGTTGTCCGACGAACGAGAACTACCATGCAGCCGTCACGTCCAGAGCGTCGGGACCTAGCGCCCGCGGACAGTGAGCCGTTTCTTTGGGAGGTGGAATATCCGACTGTCGGCGCCGATCAGGTAACTCTTCGACCACCGCGCTCTTATCGCCAGGCGTTCGGCAATGAACCGATTCGCGTAGGCCTTATTGAATTTCGGATCATGCTGTTCCTCTCTCGGTGGCCCTACCATGCCTTCACACAGCGCCAGATCGCCGAAGCGGTCAGCGCCGAAGGCCAGATCGTCGCGGAAGAAACCATTGACGAGCATATCGCAACCCTGCGCGAGCGGCTGGGTGTACTGCACGATTTCGTCCAGTCAGTGCCACATGTGGGCTATCGGTTTAAGGCGTAGGGCCGGACGACTCGAGCCAACAGGCACGCTGCTATTTGTCCGCCGTGTGCCGCTGTGGTAAGACAAATCACTCGTGACAGCGCATCTGCTCTGCTCAATCGCGATTGGAGCCGTCATGAAGGGGCCTCGCACCGGACGGCAAGTTTGCGGCCGGGCAGGAAGCGGAGTCAATCAACCGCGTGCACACCTTCATGCTGAAAAAAGAAATCGGCGCCGCCCTCGAAAAGGGCAAGCCCCCCATCGCGCAACCGTAATTCAACTAAGGGTGTCATCCTTAGCACTTTTAGGCGTGTCTTATCGCCGTGTGGCTATACTCAAGGGCATGGAGCCCACCAATACTTGCCAGCGCTGTGGAAGCGAGCGGTTCGTGCGGGGAGCGCTCGCCGGCGTTTACTTCGATCCCAAGGCCACTGCCGGCCGCAGTCAGCGGCTACTTGATCCGCGCCCGGGAGTGCAGGCCGAGGTTTGCCTGAAGTGCGGCGCCTTGAGCTTGTCACTGGCTTCGGCGGATCTCGGAAAGCTCACGAATCCTCCAGCCTGAGCCGCGGCGAGACGAGGAAAGACAAAACGCAGCCATGTGGCAAATTGGCCTTACTGTCGTCGTCACGGCCGCGGCGACGTTGTTTCTTTCCATCCTCAAGCGAAACCTCTTTTCGGCGGAACGCAAGCTCGACTACCAGCTTCATTCCCTCCGGCTGAGCGATCCCACCTTCGAGCGCTGCATGGCGCACCTGCTGGGGCCGCCGCTCGTCGACGGCAATCGCATTACAAGCTTACTGAACGGCGACCAAATCTTTCCCGCCATGCTCGCGGCAATCAGGTCAGCCAAGTCAACAATAACATTCGAGACATACATCTACTGGTCTGGGAAGATCGGTCGGGAATTTGCGGATGCTCTCGCCGAACGAGCTCGCGCCGGCGTTCGCGTCCACGTACTCTTGGACTGGATTGGAAGCAATAAGCTCGACCCAGACGCTCTCGCCGAACTCAAGCAGGCCGGGGTCCGGGTGGAAAGGTACCGGCCGCTGCGGTGGTACAGCCTGTCCAAGATGAACAGCCGCACGCATCGCAAGATTCTTGTCATCGACGGCCGCATCGGTTTTATCGGCGGAGTGGGTATCGCGGACCAGTGGTCTGGCCATGCGCAGTCCCCCGAGCATTGGCGCGATTCTCATTTTCAAGTCGAAGGCCCGGTCGTCGCCCATTTGCAGGCCGCGTTTGCCGACAATTGGATGAAAACTCGGGCGGAAGTGTTTAACCATCCAGACTATTTCCCGGAGCTTGAGGCCGTCGGTGCTAATCGGGCGCAGGTCTTCAAAAGTTCTCCTCGCGAGGGCGGCGACAGCGCTCGACTCATGTTTCTTTTGTCAATCGCGGCTGCCGAAATGCGAATACTTATCGCCAACTCGTATTTCGTGCCGGATTCACGCACGATCGATGCTCTGGTCGCGGCCAGCAAGCGAGACGTTCAAGTGGAAATCATTGTGCCGGGCCGCCACATCGACACGAAAACGACCCGGCGAGCGTCCAGGTCGCTGTGGGGACCGCTGCTGGCGGCAGGCGTCGCCATCTACGAATATCAGCCGACGATGTACCACTGCAAAGTCATGGTGGTGGACGACTGCTGGGTGTCGGTCGGTTCCACCAACTTCGACAACCGCTCCTTTCGGCTCAACGATGAAGCCAACCTCAACGCCTTTGATACGACGCTAGCCGAGGAACAGGCCCGAGCCTTCGAAAAAGATAAGCGGGCGTCCCGGATGATTACTTTGGAACAATGGGAAAGACGGCCGTGGAGCGAAAAGGCGATTGAGCGCCTCGCGGGACTGCTCCGGTCGCAGGTCTAGCGGTCCAGCAGGCTCGCGACCGGGCCAGCTAGGGCGGCCTCCGCTTAGCTATCAGCGATCCATCGGCTGGACGCGCATTTTTTATAGGTTCAGCAAGTCCGTCCAAGTAACTGCTCCTTGCGAGATCCGGCCCTG
>JAICUM010000604.1 GCA_025935855.1 Pirellulales bacterium
CACATTCATGAATCGCCTGACTCGTAGATCGCTGGGTTTCTCGAAGCGTCTCAGCAATCTGCGAGCTGCGGTCGTCATCCATTTCGTCTACTTCAACTATTGCTGGCTGCACGTAAGCGCCCACCACGGCCATGATTGACGGGGGTGGTAACTTGACGACGGGCGTGGGTCGATGGGCTTGGCACGTCGGAGGGAAGCATGGCGAGCGGCGGCGCGGGGGCAGTGTGGCGGGAGCGGATCAGGCGGTACGAGCGATCGGGGCTCACGGTAACGCGGTTCTGCGAACAAGAGGGCGTGTCGGCGCCGAGCTTCTATCAGTGGCGAAAGCGGCTGGCCGCGCGGTCGGCGCCGAGCTTCCAGCAGCCGGCTTTCCAGCAGCTGACGTTGGCGACCGGCGGCGGCGTGATGGCCATCGAACTGGCCGGCGGCGCGAGGATGGAGTTGCCGGCCGAGAACCTTCCGCTCGTGCGAGCCGTGGTCGCGGAATTGCTCCAAGCCGAACGCTTGCGCTCGCAGGGAGAAGCCTGATGCTCCACGTGCCCGCCAGCGTGGCGATCTACGTCTATACGGCGCCGGCCGATCTGCGCAAGGGATTCGACGGCCTGTCTGGCATCGTTCGCGACAAGTTCCAGGCCGATCCGCTCGACGGCAGCCTGTTCCTGTTCTTCAACCGCCGCCGCGATCGGTTGAAAATCCTGCACTTCGACGGTGGCGGGTTCTGGCTGTACTATCGACTGTTGGAAGCCGGCACGTTCGAAACCGTCGCAGGCGAGGGACCGAAGGCGCAGATCGATGCCACGCAACTGGCGATGCTCTTGGGCGGCGTATCGCTGGGCAGCGTGCGGCGCAAGCGTTACCGCCGCGCTTCGTAAAGCGTTTGCCCTCGCGCCGAAAACGATTCGGATTTTTCCGAATTGCTCTTGCGCTTCGCCCCGCGCTCGCTATGTTGGGTCGCATGAGCGACGGCCCGTTCCTTCGACTCCCCGACGACCTCTCCGCATGCCAGGCGTTGCTCCGACAACAGGCCCACACGATCGAATCGCATTCGCTAACGATCGAGCGATTGCATCAACAGAATCAAGAGTTGGAACGCGAAAAGCAAGAGCTGCAACTGGCCTTCGCCGAACTCTTGCAACGCGCGTTCCGCCATCGCAGCGAGCGGTATCTGGAAAACCCGGATCAACTCCGCATCGATTTCGGGAACGACGACGCGGCGGCGGACGCGGCCGCGGGCTTGGCCGAGGCGATTGACGAATCGCAAGTCGAAATCGCAACCGAGCAGACGGTCCGCGAGCACACGCGACGAAAGCGACTGAAGCCGCGTCAAGACCGGCTCCCGGAGCACCTGCCGCGTTACGAAGTTGAAGCGCCGGCGTCCGAGGAGGTCAAGCACTGCCCTCTGCACGGCGAACGAAAACTCATCGGCTACGACCTGATAGAGACGCTGGTGTTCGAGCGACCGAAGCTGCGCGTCCGCGTCACGAAGTTCCCAAAATACGCCTGCGACAACCAGCCGCAATGCGGCGTGGCTTCGCTCGAGCGGCCGACCGGCCTGGTGGAAGGCAACCGCTATGACACGAGCGTGGCCGCCGAGGTGATCGTCGGGAAGTACGCTTATCACTTACCCGTCTATCGCGAGCAGGATTACTTCGCCGGCAGCGGCTGGACGCCCAGCCGCTCCACGCTGTTAAACTTGCTCGTGGCCTCCGCATTTGTGATCCGGCCATTGGCGGCCTACTTCCGGCAGTTGGTTCTGGCCAGCGGCGCGCTGGGCACGGACGACACGACCGTCACGCTTCTCTTGCCGCCGAATCTTCCGCCGCTTGTCGACGGCGACGCGAAACAGGCGCGCATTCATGAAGTGTTTCAAGAAGCGATGAACAAGGGCGAGCGGAGCGCGACAGCCCGCATGTGGGCCTATCGCAGTCTGACCGTGTCGTTGAACGTGTTCGACTTCACGGTCAGTCGGCATCGCGACGGCCCCGACGCGTTCCTTGACGGCTTCACGGGCGTGCTGCTGGCTGATTGCTACTCGGGCTATCAAAGGATTGAACTGCGCTCCAGCGGAATGATCCGCCGCGCGGCGTGCTCCGCCCACGCGCGACGGAAGGTGTTCGACGCGCGCGACGTCTATCCCAAGGAATCGAGCCTGCTGTTGGGCATGTTCCAGCAGCTTTACGACATCGAAGACCGCGGCAAAACGCTATCCGTCGAGGAGCGGCTGTTGTTGCGTCAGCGCGAAGCGGCGCCGGTCTGGCAATCGCTGGGCGAGTGGCTCGCGAGCGAAGCGGCTCTTCAAGTGACGCCCAAGAGCAAGCTCGGCCAGTCGCTCGGCTACCTGCGCAATCACTGGGAGCCGCTACAGACGTACCTCGGCGACGGGCGGCTGCCGATCGACAACAACGATACCGAGCAACTGATGAGACAGGTGGCCCTCGGCAGAAAAAATTGGCTCTTCGTCGGCAGCGTCGCCGCCGGCGACCGCGCCGCCGACTTCCTCACGCTAGTCAGCAGCGCCGTCCGCAACGACCTCGACGTGTGGGCGTATGTCAAAGACGTGCTCGACCAGCTACTGGCCGGCTCGACCGACTACGAATCTCTGCGGCCCGACGTCTGGCGCCAATCGCACCCCGACTTCGTCCGCCAATACCGCGTCCAAGAACGGCGCGATCGGGCCGACCGCAAGCAGCGTCGCCGCGCCAACCGCCGCCGGCCCTCCCGCTGAGAGGGCGAGCGAACGCCCCTCGATCATCCGATGGTCCCGATGGGCGCTTACACCGCCGCCACCGGCCTGGAAGGCGTCCGGCAGACGATCGCGCAGGGGCCGGTCGCCAGCCAGGAAGCGATCAAGATGCTGGGCACCAATGGCGGCGGCTTCTTCAACGCCAACTCGGCCCATCCCTTCGAGAATCCCAC
>JAICUM010000752.1 GCA_025935855.1 Pirellulales bacterium
CAGCGCGCCCGGCTCAAGCTCGCCGTTGGGCAGGCGGTCGTTTTCATTGATAAAGGGCTCGAGGCAAGCCCAGCCAACCAACCCCCCGATCATCGAGCACATCGACAGGTAGAACCAATTCGCGTAAATCACGCGCAGCACCCACGGCTGGTCGCTCAGCGGTCCCACGTCGCGACGCAGATACTTCTGCATCTCGACGTAGTCGTTCACCTCCGGCCGCTGCAAGTCGGTCAGCGTGATGCGGATGGGTTCAGCCATAAAGCGTGGTTCTTCAATCGATCGCGGCTTGTTATTCAAAAACTAGCCGGACGGCCACGCCGTCCGGGAATCCCGGAGGGCGTGACCCTCCGGCTAGCGTGTGATCGTTACTTCTGATCTGGGGCGGTTGTCTTGGTTGGCGAATCGCTGACGCCGCTTTTTGTGGGTTCAACATTCTTTGGCGCCCCGTTATCCGCCGGCGCGGCCGGGGCTTTTTCCGCTGGCTTTTGGTCGGCGGTTGATCCTTCTTTTTTCGCCGGCTCGGCCGCCTTGCCCGTTGCCGGCGGCGCAGGCGTCGGCATCTGCCCATTGAACATGGTTTCCAGTTCCTGCTGCTTCAGCGTGATGAGCCGCTGGTACATCACGGCTTCATCGTTCGAGAGCGAGTACCGCCGCTGAATGTCTTCCAGCTTCTTCTCCAGTAGAAGCAGGCTGTCGGCAGCCATTTTCTGAGTTGCGTCCGCCTTCTTGGCCTCCTCCTCCGATAGCTGCTCGCCGGGTTTCGGCAGCTTGCTCACATCGCTTTGAATGCTTCGCAGCGCCTGCCGAACTTTCGCCAACTCCTCATCCAGGCCCAGCTTCATTAGCTTGGTAAAACCATAATGAGCCACGGCGCCTTCGGCCAGCATTCGCTCCTCGGCGCCGCGGCGCCAATCCGCACACCCATAGCCCAACACGAATAAGCACATCCAGGCCAGCAGCGTCATCGCCGTTGGAAACACGCCGCTCTCCGTAAACAAGCCGCCGCTCGCCGCCACGCGGCTCGGCTCCGCTTGGGGCGCCACCGTCCTGTTCATGTCGCCGCCGCGCGCCTCGCCGTCGCGAGAAGCCGTGCTCCGCTGGCTGGCCTCGACGGTGTGAATTTCGTCCCCGACCCAAAAATGCGACATCGGCGTCGGCTTCCCTTGCCGCCACGAGAAGACGCCTTCCAAGTCGCGCACCGGGTCCACGACATACGCCACCTGGCCCGGCCCGTTAAAGAAGTGCTCGTGGATGAACGTATCGCGATCCGACAGAAAGATGCCGAAATCCGGATGCGAGTGGTACCAGCCGACGATCCGCTTGTCGGCGTACTTGGTGTCCATCTCGCGGTTGATCGCCGACCAGGATTCGTGCGTGAAGGTCACCTCGGCCAGCTTGCTTGCCGCGTTGTCGCAGCGGATGTAATCGGTCACCAGCGCGAAGGGCCCGTTCTCGTCCTTTCTCCAGTGGCCGACGAGCACGCCGCAAATCTCGATCGAGTCGTCCTCCTTCGCGTGCGATTCAATGCCGCGATGCACGGCCGGCAACAGGTGCAGCCGAAACGCAGCGCGCAACTCTGCCGGAAACGGCTCCGCCGGCAGGCTCTCACGCTCCAGATCAATGACGTCGATTTTGGTCATGCTGTTTAAGAAAAGGCTTTGTGCCGCGAATCACGCGAATGGACGCGAATAAGAACTGACAAAGTTTGAACAGGTGGCAACAGAGGTAACAGAGAAAATATCAGATTGCCTGCCTCATTCTCATGTTCTTTACTCTTCTCTGTTTCCTCTGTTTCCTCCCATGAAAGTTTTTCCGTCAAGGTCTGTAAGTCATGCGGCTTGTGGTACTTGACCAACCTCCCATTCGCACTAGCGCCGAGCGCTGCACACTAAGCTGGTCCTGCCAAGCCAAGACGCCCATTCTCC
>JAICUM010000535.1 GCA_025935855.1 Pirellulales bacterium
CATCGAGCAGGAGCAGCCGCGCGAAGAGTACGGCCGCTACGGCAACCCCGGCGAGCGCGTGGTCGAGCGCAAGCTCGCGGCCCTCGAAGGGGGCGAAGAAGCGATCCTCTTCTCTAGCGGCATGGCGGCCATGGTCGGCCTGCTCATGGCCAAGCTGAACGCCGGCGACGAGGTCATCTTCTTCGACGAGTGTTATCACCGCAGCCGGGAGTTTTGTACGAAGCATCTCTCGCGGTTCGGCGTCACCACGCGGCAAGTGCGAGCTTGTGACTACAACGCAATGGAAGCCGCCATCACGCCGCGCACGCGGCTGTTGGTGAGCGAATCTCCCACCAATCCGCATTTAAGCTGTGTGGACCTGGAACGCTTCGCCGAGATTGGCCAGAAACACGCCGTCGATACGCTCATCGACGCCACGCTCGCCACGCCGTACAACCTGCGGCCCATTTCGGCCGGCATCGACTACGTGCTTCATTCCGCGACCAAGTACCTGGGCGGCCATAACGACCTGTTGGCCGGCGTTGTCATCGGCACAAAGGAAAAGACTGAACCCATCCGCAACCTGCGCGGCATCATGGGCGCCATCAACGGCCCGCAGAACTGTTACCTGTTGTCCCGCGGCCTGAAAACGTTCGAGCTCCGCATGCAGCGGCACAACGAAAACGGCATGATGGTCGCCGAGTTCCTCGCCAACCATCCGCGCGTCGAACGCGTGTACTACCCGGGCTTGCCGTCGCATCCCTACTACGAGATCGCCCGCAAAACGATGCGCGGCTTCGGCGGTCTCGTGACCTTCCTCGTCAAAGACGCCGATTGGCGGGCCACCGCCGACGTCGTGGACGCCGTGAAAATCCCGCGGATTGCCCCGAGCCTGGGCGGCGTCGAGTCGCTCATCGAGCAGCCGCTTGTGATGAGCTACTACCAACAAACGCCCGAGGATCGCAAACGCTTCGGCATCCCCGACAACATGATCCGTATGTCCTGCGGCATCGAAAGCGCCGACGACCTGATCGCCGACCTCAGCCAGGCCCTAGACGCTTCAGCACGCTAACCCTAAGCTCGGCGCAACGCATCGCTCCCTCAATAGCCGCGAGCTAACAGCTCGCCGGTGAAGCGCCATGAGATTCCGCACTCGCGCCATTCATACTGGCCAGGAGGCCGACAAGGAAACGGGGGCCGTCGTCGCGCCGATTCACGTCGCCTCGACCTTCGTCCAGCCGGGCGCCGGCGAGTGGGGGGCGTTCGATTACTCGCGCAGCGGTAATCCCACGCGGAAGGCCTTCGAGACGACGCTTGCCGCCTTGGAAGGCGGCTGCGGAGCGTTGGCGTTTTCCACCGGCATGGCGGCTACGCATTGTGTGCTGGCTTCGTTGAAGAGCGGCGACCACGTCGTCGCCAGTTCCGATCTGTACGGCGGGACCTACCGCATTTTGCACAAGATCGCCAACCGCGCCGGCATCACCGTCACGCTCGTCGATACGACCGATCCGGCCAAGCTCGAAGCCGCTATCACGCCCGAGACGAGACTGGTCTGGATCGAGACGCCCGGCAATCCGCTGATGTCCATTGTGGACATCGCCGCTTGTGCCGAGATCGCTCACCGCCGCGGCGCCTGGCTCGCGGTGGACAACACATTCGCCACGCCGGTGCTAACGCGGCCGCTGGAGCTTGGCGCCGACATCTCGATGCACTCCGCGGCCAAATACATCGGCGGCCACAGCGATCTCATGGGCGGCGCGCTGGTGATTCGTGAAAAAGCGCTGCTCGATGAACTCTACTTCGTTCAAAACGCCACCGGCGCCATCATGGGGCCGTGGGAGTCGTATCTCTGCTCGCGCGGCCTGAAGACGATCGAGCTCCGTGTCCGCGAGCAGTCGCGCACGGCGCAGGCCCTCGCCGAATGGCTTGTTTCACTCCACCGCGTCCGCCGGGTGCTTTATCCCGGCTTACCAAATCATCCTGGCCACGAACTGGCCAAGCGGCAAATGGACGGCGCCTTCGGCGCGATGATGACGTTCGAGTTAAATGGCGACCACGCCGCGACGAAGAGATTTTGCGAGTCCACCAAGCTTTTTCAGCTTGCGGTCAGCCTCGGCGCGGTCGAGTCGCTCATTTCACAGCCGGCATCCATGTCACATGCAAGTTTTGCCGCAGCCGACCGAGCCAAGTGGGGAATCACCGACGGCCTGGTGCGCCTTTCTGTCGGACTAGAGGCGCTTGAAGACCTGCAAGCCGATCTCGACCAGGGGTTCAACGTGGCGTTGAAATAACATCTTTTGGCGCTAGTCGCTGACTAACCGCCGCACGGAGGATCTATGCAACTAGGTTTCGTCACCGCCATCTTCGGCGATCTCTCCTTCGAGCAAGTCCTCCAGCACGCCGCGGAAATCGGCTACGACTGCGTCGAGGTCATGTGCTGGCCGCCGGGCATTCGCGATCGCAAATACGGCGGCGTCACACACCTCGACTGCACTGACTTCACGCAGGCTCAGGCCGACGACGCCAACGCGCTTTGCGAGAAGCACGGCGTCGCCATCTCCGCGCTGGGCTACTACCCAAACGCGCTGTCGCACGATGAAACCGAAGCCGGCATCGCCCAGCAGCACATTCGCAAGGTGATCGACGCCGCGGTGAAGCTCGGCCTGCCCGGCATCAACACCTTCGTCGGCGCCAATCAACATCTGCCGCTCGAGGACAACCTGCTGCTCTTCGAAAAAGTGTGGCCGGAGATCGTTCGCTACGGCGAAGATCGCAACATCCGCATCGGGATCGAGAACTGCCCCATGCTCTATGCGAAAAGCTGGCCCTTCGGCTGGAACCTGGCCCGCACGCCGGCCATCTGGCGGCGGATGTTCGAACTCATCCCGTCGGTGTTCTTCGGCCTGAACTACGATCCGTCGCATTTGCGGATGCAGCTCATGGACCCCATCGCGCCGATCCGCGAGTTCGGCCAGCGGATTTTCCATTCGCACGCCAAGGACATGCGCATCGACCGCGAGAAGCTCGACCGCGTCGGCTCGCTCGCGGCGCCGATGGAGCGCAGCACCGCGAAAATCCCCGGCCTTGGCGACATCCATTGGGGCCAATACATCGGCGCCCTGGCCGACGCCGGCTTCGACGGCCCCGTGTGCGTCGAGGTTGAGGACCACGCCTTCGAGGGCGGCGTCGAACGCCGCCGCAAATCGCTGGAAATCAGCTATCGAGTGTTAAAATCGCTGATTGCCTAGTGCCGGAATTTCCAACCGTTGACGTACACTCACCGAAGAAGGTAGCTGATTAGTGCCGTAATGCCGCAGAGGTACGAGAAGAACAGCCACATCTGCCAAGAACTATTCAAGTACGGCGGGAATGTAATGGCTGCGTAGGTCAGTTCCTGATCTGACCTGCAGTCCCTAAATCCGTGTTATCGTCTTCGTTGGGCCTTGTCGAATAAC
>JAICUM010000132.1 GCA_025935855.1 Pirellulales bacterium
ATCCAAAATGAGGAGTCGGCAAAGTAAATAGTCATGTCGCCCAACTACCTCTTCGGAGTCCCGTAGAGGTAATGATCGTGTTGGGCGGAAAGATCGCCGGGCGAGTCGGGCAGGTCGGCTCCGAATTGGGTCAATTCAGTGAATTGACCCGACGACGCGCTCGGCGACTCCACGCGAAGTTGCAGCTTCTCGCCAATCGGCAATATCAGGGGTTGGTCGGGCACAATCACCTTACCGTCAAAATGTGCTGAAAAGCTAATCGACATGGATCGTTCTCCTCATTCGCTATTCTATCTTATCTGAACTTAAAGCGGCGTCCGATTCCTTCCCCGAATCGTGGACGGTCGGCAAAAACGCCACGTCGTACACTTCGCGGCCGCCGCGGATAAATTCAAGGGAGCCGGTTTGGAGACCGCTGTGGAGGTCAACTAGGGCCAGGCCCGCGCGGAGGCGTTTCCAGCGCTGGCGCACGGGCGGGGCGTCGAGGATGTGTTTCTTGCGGACGCGGGAGAGGCCGACGATGGCTCGGCCGGAGGCGAATGCGAGGCCGCGAGTGAAGCCGGGGAGGGCGGCGACTTCTTCGCAGGCGCCGCGCGTTGGGTCGTGAGCGACGAGCGTGCCGCGGCCGGAATCGCAGAGCCACCAGCGACCGGCGTGCCAGCGGGGCGAATGCGGCATGCATAGGCCGCGCGCGACGACGGCGTTTGCTCGCACGTCAATCAGCACGCCGCTTTCGAAGCGGTTGCCGTCGCGCCAGGCGGCCGGCGTGCTCTGTTCGCAGAAGGCGGTGGCCATGGCGAGTCGGCCATTGCGGACGCCGAGGCCGTTCAGATGGCAGCAATCTTTGCGCTGGGCGCCGCCCATGAATGGCGGTTGCCAGACTCTCGCAAAACGGCGCAATTCGCGCGGCCGGGCGATGCAGTTGAAACGCGTATTCGCGAAGAGCAGACCGCGACGATCGAACGCCAAGTCATGCGCGTCGAGCCGGCCGGTGTCGTAAACGTGCCTAAGAGTGAGCGCGGAGCTCAAATCGCCGTCCACACGAAACAATGCGATGTGCCGCTGCGTGGCGACGGCGAGCGTTTCATTGGAATACGCCACGCCCATTGGCCGCGGCAGTTTCCAGTAGCTGGCCTGAAGCTCTCCCCTGAACGCCGAGAAGAACGCTAGCTTGCCGGAGTTGTACGTCGTCACGACAAGCGTGCCATGCGACGCTTCCAGCCAGGCGATAAAATCCCCGCGAGCGCGCAGCTCAATCGGCGAAGCCGCGGCAAGCACGAGCGGTGGCGGCGGAGGACGAATCGCGCGGTCCATGGATCGAATCGTCAGGCCAGAATCTCGTCGATCACCCGTGCGGATTTCACGCCGGTGAGCTTCTGATTCAAGCCTTGATAGGGAAAGATCAGCTTCTGATGATCCATGCCCAACAGGTGCAGAATCGTCGCGTGTACGTCGCGCACCTGCACGGGTTCGCCGACCGGTGCGTAGCCGATCGGGTCGGTTTCGCCGTAGGAAAAGCCGCCGCGCACTCCGCCGCCGGCCATCCACAGCGTGAAGGCGTGCGGATGATGGTCCCGGCCGATGAAGGGCATTTCCCGGCCGCCGCGATTTTCGCGCATTGGCGTGCGGCCAAACTCGCCGGACCAGACGACGAGCGTGTCGTCGAGCAGGCCGCGCTGCTTCAGATCAACAAGCAGCGCCGACGCGCAGCGATCCAGCACGCGGCATTTTTCCGCAAAGCCGATGTTGATAGCGGTGTCGTTGGTCGTGCCGTGCGAGTCCCACCCCCAGTCGAAGAGCTGCACGAACCGCACGCCGCGCTCGATCAGCCGCCGGGCGAGGAGGCAATTGTTCGCGAGGCTCTCCTCACCGGGTTTCGTGCCGTAGAGCTGGTGAATGTGCGCGGGCTCCTTGGCGAAATCCATCGCGTCGGTCGCCGAGACTTGCATGCGGTAGGCCAGCTCGTACTGCGAGACGCGGGCCACGGTTTCGGGGTCGCCGGTTTCGGCGTAGGTCTGACGATCGATGTCGGCGATCGCCTGGACGACTTTGCCGCGCAGGTCGCGGTCGATGCCCGGCGGGTTCGAGAGAAACAGCACGGGGTCGCCACTGGAGCGGCACTGCACGCCTTGGTAAACGCTCGGCAGGAACCCGGCGCCCCACACGCTTTTGCCGGCGTCCGGAAAATGGCCACCCGAGAGCAGCACGACGAATCCCGGCAGGTTTTGGTTCTCGGTCCCCAGGCCATAAGTCGCCCAAGAACCCATCGACGCATAGCCGAGGTTCTGATTGCCGGTATGCACCAACAGCTGCGCGGGACCGTGGTTGAACTGATCCGTCTGCATCGAGTGGATGAAGCAGACATCGTCCACGACGTTCGCGAAATTCGGCATCAGCGACGAGAGCCAGGCGCCCGACTGGCCATGCTGCGCGTAGGGAAACGGCGAGCCGAGCAGCTTCGGCACGCCGCGAATGAACGCGAACCGCTTGCCGGCGAGAAACGATTGCGGGCAGTCCTGGCCGCTGAGCTTTTCCAGCTCGGGCTTATGCTCGAACAGGTCGAGCTGGCTGGGCGAGCCGGCCATGTGGAGGTAGATGACGCGTTTAGCTTTTGGGGCGAAGTGCGGCGAGGCGGGGGCGAGCGGGGCCGCTGGATCGCGCTCGACCGACGCGGCTGAGGCTAGCCGGCCGCCCAATTGCGATGCAAGCCAAAAGCTGCCGAGCCCCGCGACGCAGTCGCCGAGGAAATGGCGGCGCGTCGTCTGCGCGAGCGTTAGCTGCTCTTGTTCTTCGTGAATGGAAACGCGCATTACTTCGTCAGCACTTCATCCAAATTCAGAATCGCATTCGCGACTACGCACAGCGCGTAGCGCTCGCGATTGGCGGCAAGCGACTTTGCTTCGTCGGCATGAGCCTCGTAGGCTGCCGCTGCTTCATCATACAACTGCGCAAGACGCGCGAGTTTTTCCGGCTCAATACGATGGCCCGTCGCCTGCTCATATCCAGCGGCGATTTTAGCGTGTTCGTCGCCGCCAACGGCGTCCATGCGTTCGGCGAAGCCCTGGGCCAGCTCGACGAACGCCTGGTCGTTCAGCGTCACCAACGCTTGCAGCGGCGTGTTCGTGGCGATGCGCCGCACGACGCACACGTCGCGGCTAGGCGCGTCGAACGTGAGCATGCTCGGATAGCCGCTCGTGCGCTTCCAATAGGTGTAAACCGCGCGGCGATAACGATTCTCGCCCTTGGCGGTCTTCCACTTGGCGCCGTTGTACACGCTGCGCCATACGCCGTCCGGCTGCGGCGGCATCACCGGCTGGCCAAACATTTTTGGCGAGAATCGGCCGGAAAGAACCAGCGCCTGGTCGCGCACCATTTCAGCCGTGAGCCGCGTGCGCGGGCCGCGCGAAAGCAGCCGATTTCGTGAATCCTTCTCGATTTTCTCAGCATTCAGCACGCTGCTTTGGCGATACGTCGCCGACAGCACCAGTTCGCGGAGCATTCGCTTCACGCTCCACTGGTCTTCGTTCTGAAATCGCAGGGCCAGGTAGTCCAGCAACTCGGGGTGCGAGGGCAGCTCGCCGGACGTGCCAAAGTCTTCGGCCGTTTCCACGATGCCGGCGCCGAACAGCTCCTGCCAGAGCCGATTGACCATGACCCGCGCGGTGAGCGGATTCTCCTTCGAGGCGAACCAGCGGGCCATCGCCAGCCGATCCGCCCGCACACCCGCCGGCAATGGCGGCATCACGGCCGGCACGCCGGGTTGTACTTCCCTGTCCTTATCGAGCCAGTTGCCGCGGGTGAACACGTACGTCCGCCGCGCGTCCTGCGGCTCTTGCTCGCCCATCACCGGGACGGCGGTCGCGGGAATCGCCTGCCGCTGTTTGAGCAGCGCCGCCAGTTGCTCTTTCGCGTCGTGATAAGCCTGGCTGCCGACGAGGGCAGTCCAGGCGGGGCTTTCGGAAAGCGCGAACCGTGCCCGCTGGATGTAGAGGGCGCCGGCGCCGGAATCAGCCAGACCAAAGTGCAGCGCCAGCCGCAGCGATCCGCCGGCCGGCAGGTCCACCGGCTTTTCGGGGATGAACACGGCCCAGCGTGGGTACGTTTGCCGCGTGTATTGCTCCCAGCCCTCGGGATTATCTCGCATGCTCTCTTCGACGTCGAACAACGGATCCGCTTCGTCGCAGGCCGCGGCTACAAATTTGATCTCGCCCAGGTCGGCGCCTTCCGGGGACGCGACATGGGCCTTGAGCCTGGAAAGGACGAAGCCCGCGGCCGGCGTTTTTAGCGCCGCTTCCAGATCGGGCGGCAAGGCGTCGATACGCAGCGCCGTCACGCGGGTCGCTTTCGCAGCCGTGAATTTGAGAGTAAAGACGCAGCCTTGCGGGACCGTGCCCTTGGCCAGCACCTCGGGAACCTTCTCCGAGGGATCATCGCGAACGACGAGCCGTGCATCGCCGTTGACTTCCGCGGAGACTGGCTTTTGCCAAGTCCATTGCGCGTGATCCGTGGCGAGCGCCGCCGTTTGCTCCGTCGTCTGCTGCCGAAGCTTCGCGATCTGCTCGTCCAGCCGCTGGGCCTCGCTCCATTTCGCGTCGTCGTTCGGCACGCGCAGCACCGGCTCGTCGCCGTTCAGGTCCGCGTCGCGGCTCGTGTTAAAGAAGGCGATGAACTTGTAGAATTCGTCGTGGCGGAACGGGTCATACGGGTGTGAATGGCATTGCGTGCAGCGGAAGGTCATCCCTTGCCACGTCTGCCAGACGGTGCTCACGCGATCGAGCACCGCGACCGTGCGGTACTCCTCGTCGTCCGTGCCGCCCTCGGTGTTGGTTTGCGTGTTGCGATTGAACGCCGTCGCCAGCCGATCGGCGAGCGTGGCATTCGGCAGCAAGTCGCCGGCGAGTTGCTTGACCGTGAACTCGTCGAACGGCATGTCCGCGTTGAACGCACGAATCACCCAATCGCGATACGGCCAGATATCGCGGCCGTTGTCTTTTTCGTAGCCCTGGGTGTCGGCATAGCGCGCCACGTCCAGCCACATCGAGGCCCACCGCTCGCCGAAGTGTGGCGACGCGAACAGCCGGTCGGCGGCGCGCTCGTAGGCGTCCGGGCGGTTATCCAGCTCGAAGGCCGCGTACTCGTCGGCGGTCGGCGGCATTCCCGTCAGGTCGAGCGACGCCCGCCGCAGCCAGGTGGCGCGATCGGCCTCCGGCGCCGGCGCGAGCCCGGCCGATTCGAGCTTCGCCAAGATGAAGTTATCCAGCGGATCGCGCGGCCACGCGTCGTGCTTCACCCCCGGAACTGTTTGTGGCTTTGGCGCCACGAACGACCAATGAAGCTCCCACTCGGCGCCCTGGTCGATCCAGCGCCGCAAGAGTTCAACGTCGCGCTTGCTGAGCGGCGGCCCGTGGTCGGACGGGGGCATCCGCGTTTCGAGGTCCGCATCCGTGATCCGCTCGATCAGATACGATTCCTTGGAATTACCGGGCACGATGGGACGATTACCGGAGTCGCATTCGCCCGTGGCCAGATCGCGGTAGATGAACGACAGGCCGCTCGCCTGTTTGACGCCGCCATGGCAGGCCACGCAGTGTTTGGCGAAGATGGGCCGGATGTGCTCGTTGAAGGACACCTTCTGGGGCAGGTCGCCGTTCGGCGCCGGCGTCGCCTCCTCGCCAATGGCGAGCGAGAAGCTGCCGGCCGCCAGGGCCATCGCCAGGAGCAGCACGGCCTTCTCACGACCTCTCTTGGGTGGCAGCACAGTCATCGAGAGTGTTGAGTCCATAAGCCCGGCGCTGTTATGCTTTTCGCGTCTGAAAACTGAACGTCGATTACGCTTTCCTGCACAGCCACATGGATGTCGACGGTCAGTGTTCAGCCGACTCGGGTCTACGCTACACGCCCACAGGTATATCCGCGCGACCTTGCCATTATTGCAGAAAAAACTCCAAACTTCGACCGAAAGTCCCGTCCCATGAAAGTCCTGCTCACCGGCGGCGCCGGGTACGTCGGCTCGCATTGTGCGAAATTGCTCCGAGAGTCCGGGCACGACGTGTGGGTTTACGACAACCTGGTGTTCGGTCATCGCGGGGCCGTGCCGAGGGAGCGGTTCATTGAGGGGGACTTACTGGACGGGGCGAAACTAACCGCCGCTTTTCGCGACCACCGCATCGACGCCGTCATGCACTTTGCCGCATTTGCCTATGTCGGCGAATCCGTGACTGACCCGGCGAAGTACTATCACAACAACGTCGTCGGCACGCTGTCGCTGTTGGAGGCAATGCGTGCCGCGGACGTCAAGAAAATCGTCTTCTCCAGCACGTGCGCCACCTACGGCGTCCCGGAGAAAGTGCCGATCACCGAGGCGGAGAAGCAGCAGCCGATCAATCCGTATGGTTTCACTAAGCTTGTGATCGAGCACGCGCTGGCGGACTATGCCCATGCGTACGGCTTTGGCTATGCGGCGCTGCGTTATTTCAACGCGTCCGGCGCCGCCGAGGACGGCTCGATTGGCGAAGACCACGATCCGGAGACGCACCTGATTCCGCTGGTTTTGCAGGTAGCGCTTGGGCAGCGGACGGAAGTGCTGGTCTTCGGCGATGATTATCCGACGCCGGACGGTACGTGCATTCGCGACTACATCCATGTGGATGACCTCGGCCGGGCGCACATCGCGGCGCTGGAGCAACTGACGCCAGGTTCGGAGCTCAAGCTAAACCTCGGCACCGGCGCCGGGGCGACCGTGCAGGAGGTGATCGAAGCGGCGCGACGCCTCACCGGCCATTCCATCCCGGCGCGCGTCGTCGAGCGGCGGCCGGGCGATCCCCCGGCGCTGGTCGCGGATGCGAGCCTGGCGCGGAAGGTGCTCAACTGGAAGCCCAAGTACGTCGGCATCGAGCCGATCGTCGCCAGCGCCTGGAAGTGGCACAAAGCCCACCCCCAAGGCTTCGGCGACTAAGGCTTTTTCCGCAGATGGCGCAGATAGACGCGGATTACAAAAGTCCAAGGAAATCTGCGGCCATCTGCGTCATCTGTGGACTTCTTGATCGAGCCGATGGCCCATGCGGCGATCCGCACCACTGCGGCGGTCTGGTTTTGCCGTCTGTTCCATGAATGCCGCCGCCAACGGGCGCTTTTCGCGGCAAATCGCGACGCCGTTTTTTACTCGGCGACTATAATGAAAGTCTCGGCGGCTCTTCCGGAACTCCGCCTCTACTTCTTTCTTGATTAGACACCTTCGCAGCAGGCTTACGGAACGATGTTGAAGCGATTCATCGCGGCGGCGGCTCTTCTCCTGTTGATTCACACCGGCGCCGTCGCTCAGACGATGCGGTTCACGACCAACGTCGGCAGCTTCGACATGGTCTTGAATCCCACGCACGACGCGAACTTGCAGCCGCTGGTGGACAACATCGTGGCCTACGTGGGCCTCGGGAAGTACGGCTTCAGCGCGGTGAACCGGGCCGCCGACGGCAATCCCGGCACGGCGGACGACTTCGTGCTGCAAATGGGCAGCTTCCTCGGGTTCCCGCGCGTGCCGGAGCTGTGGGCGGCGAACCTCGGGACGCAATCCATCGACCCGCTCAAGCCCGTGACCACCGACGCCAACGGCGACGGTCAGGTGGACTTCTCAACCCTGTCGAACACGCGCGGCACGGTGTCGCTCGCGCTGCAGTCCGGCAACCCGAACAGCGGCACGAGCAGCTTCTTCGTGAACTTGGGCGACAATTCGTTTCTCGACAGCCAGGGGTTCGTGCCGTTCGCTCAGATCGACAACATGGCGCCGATTGATCAGATCATGCAGCTGGCGCAGCGGGATGTGAGCGGCGTCATCGGCCAGCAAGGCAATCTGGCGCTGACCGACGTGCCGCTGGCCAGCGACGGCGAGATTGTGGTGGTCACCGCGGTGCAAGTGCTCGACCCCACGTTCTCGTTCACTGGCCCGATTGCGAACGCACTGGCGGCTCAAGCGAACAACACGAGCGCGGCGGCCGCCGCGGCTCTCATGGCGGCTGAGCAATCGTCCAGCAGCGATTCCTCGTCGGCGGCGCTGATGTCGGAGGAACCACCCGCGGCGAGCCTGCCGCCAGCGACCAGCGGCGGCAGCATTCAGGTCGCCGTTCCAGAGCCGACCGCCGCGCTGCTTGGGTTGCTCGGAGCCTTCGGCGCCTTGGCCGCCGTCCGCAAACGGTAAGGCGGCTTCCCAGTGCCATGCCCACGTCCGCGTGGGCATGAGAGCTTTCAATGTACATGCCCACGTCGGCGGACCTCCGTGGGCATGGCACTCTGTGAAATTCGCAGGCCGTTTGGCACGGCGGTTAAAAACCGCCGCTACGTTATGGCGTTGGCTGCGGCACGGGGCCAGCCTCGGTCGTAACCGTGCCGACCGTATCGACCCCAGCTCCACCGTTGCGTGACGAGAGCGTCGCCAAATCGACCACGGTGAACGTTCCGCCAGTCTGCGTCAGCAGGATTTCGTTTGTGGCGCTGGCGTTGCTCAGCGAGTTGCCGTTGAGGTTCAGCCGCGTCGAGCCGGCCGAGTTCGTCTGAGCGAAGGCGCGACCGGTCGTCGCGTCCGCGTTATTCATGTTGTTCGTGGTGACGTTGGTGTTGATCGTGCCGCTGCTGGCATTATCTAGCGCCACAGTGGCGGACGTGCTGTTGTTGGTGAACGTATTGCTATCGAGCAGGATGTTCACCGTCTTGGCGCCGCCGGTGGCGTTCAAGGCCAACGCGGAATCGCCCGAACTGTTGTCGATGTTGTTACCGGTGACGGTAAGGTCAACTGTATTGGAGCCGCCGGCGGTCAGCGCAACACCCTGATCGCCGGTGCTGCTGATTGTGCTTCCCGTGAGGGTGAACCGCGACAAGCCGGAGGCGGAGCGGTTGAAATCGATGCCGGCGCCGCCGGTGTTGCTGATTGTGGCGTTGTTGACTCGAACGACCGACTGGGCGGCGTTCGTGTGAGTGATGGCGATGCCGTCGCCCGTGCCGCCGGTGTTGTTGACGGTCAACCCGTTGATCGACACGTTGGCGGCGTTGTTGATCGTGACGCCTGCGCCTGTGCTGTTGTCGATCGTGCCGCTCGTGCCGGCCAGGGCTCCGGCCGTGCCGATGTTCACCGGTCCGCCGGTCACGTTGTTGATAATGATGCCGTTGGCGGCGCCGTCAGACGACACGCTCTGGAAATTGATGCCGGCCGAGCCCGCGGCGATCGTATTGAGATCGAGCGCCACGCCCGACTTCGTCGAAATCGTGCTCGTCGTGCCAGCGCCATTGACTGTGACTGTGTGACCGGGAGAAGCTGAGGTCGCCACGAAGCCACGGCCGGCGCCCGTTCTAACGATGTCGATGTCGCTAAACTGTGTGTTGCCGCCCGTGTTGTTCGTAATGAGCACGCCGTCGTTTGTACTCGTTGTGAGATTGACATGCTGAGCGAACAGGAACGAGCCGCCGCTGTTCGCGTTTACCGTAATGCCGTGCATGCTGTCGATCGTGCTGTTGAACGTGGCGCTGCCGCCGGTATTGTTGGAGATGTTCACCGCGTCAGCATTGTCCGACTTGATGGCGCCACTGTAGGTGAAGATGGCGTTGCTGCCGTCAATGTTCACCGCTACGCCCGTCGGACTCGTGATGGCGTTTCCGGAGTCGGCAAAGTTGAACGTGCCGGACGAACCCGCCGTCACGTCGATGCCCGCGTCGCCGCCGTTGAGCGTGACTTTATCGTTGAACGTGTACGTGCCGTCGGCATCCGCGAACTGCAGGCCGTCGCCAACCGTCTGATTGATGACGCCTTGGCCGCTGCTCAGCTCGGTGAAGGTGAGCGTACCCGTGTGCCCGCCCAGCACGCTGACCGCCGAGCCGGCGGCGGGGCCGGTGGTCTTGTCGATGTGGCCGGTGAAGGCCATGCTCGCCGAGCTGCCATCGACGATGATACTGTCGCCGCCGGTGTTGGTGATGGTCGTGCCGGTGACGGTTTGCGTGCTGGCGGTGCTCTCAAGGTCGATGGCAAAGCCTTGCGTGTCCGGGTTGGCCGTCGTGCCGCCGGCGAACGTGTTTGTGCCGTTCACGATGACGTTGGCCGCCGCCAGGCCGTTCTGCACGCGCAAACCGCCGATGCCGGTCGTGCTGCCGTCGTAGCTGACGTTGCTGAGCGTGGCCGTGCGGCGGGTGTTCTGCAGATCGATGCTGATGCCGCTGGTGCCCGTGCTGGTGACATTGCTGACCGCGATGGCTTCGGTCGTGGTGAAGCCGGTGGCCTGATTGGTCGGGTTGGAATCAAGCAGGATGTCGCCGCCGCCGGTGTTGGTGAAGGACACCGTGTTGATCGTCGGCTGGAAGCGCAATTGCTGCGACGAGCCGGAAACTTGCTCGGTCATC
>JAICUM010000695.1 GCA_025935855.1 Pirellulales bacterium
AACTCAAGCAGCCCGGCCGCGAATTCAACAAACCGCGCTAGGCCGGCGCTGAAGTCTGGCACACAAGCCGGCGGCGCGGCAATGTAGCCGCGCCGGAACCGCAGGGGATTCTGCGCCCAGATCGCTTTTTTCTCGGTGTAAAACACTTCCTGATGCTGCTGCGCGTGTTTTGCGCCAAAGGTGATCGCAGCCGCCAGATCGGGCAAGTGTGGTTCGTCGACCGTCGACACCAGCGCCTCGACACGGCGATCGACCGATGCTCGATAGGCGTAGATCTCTTCCGTCGTCGGGCGGCTGAGAACTCCGCGCCGCGCTCGCGCAACGCGCTCGCCGAGCGAGGCGTAGTACGAGTTCAGTACATAGTCGAAATCATCGTCCTGCGGTTCTTGTGCCCCGCCAAACGGCTGCAACACATTGCGGACGAAGAACCAGCTTGTGTGCCCGAGGTTCCACCACGGCGGGCTGACTTCTTCGCAGGGCTGGATACGAAACAGTTCGGCATCCAACGGCTGACACATTTGCAGACTCGCCGTGCGAACCCTGCGGAACTGCTCAAAAAGCGCCTCTCGTTGAGGCACGAGCGTGCCGGCCGAAGGCGTTTTTCGCTCCGTTTGCTGGCCCGCGTTAGAACGACTAGTTGGGCCGAGTTGAGTTCTCACGGGCGGTCACGTCAGGGCGGGGGCTCGGAGGGGCTTTGAGAAGCATAACGTCTACGGGTTTTTTAGGGAACCTTTGACGAAAAGCACGCGGGCGTCATCCGCCCTTTTTTCGCCGCGGAGAGCGTTTTGCCGGAGAACGGAGCTTCTTCAATGCCGAGCCTTTATGCATCGCGATGTGGTCGGTCTTGTCGCTTTTGATCAAGTACTGTGGTTCCTCTTTCGAGGCGTGCCGGATATAGCATTTGAATTCAATTTCGGAGGTGACCTTCTTGGTGATTGTGCCTCTCACGAGGCCCGCTTCCGAGTTCCACTCGACGTGGTCGCCGATCTTCAACGCGTGTGTCATGTCATGGTCTCTTTGTATGGGTGAGGGATGAAGGAGGAAGGATGAGGGATGAAGGATGAAGGAACTGCGGCTTCTCACCACTCATCACTCATCCTTCATCTTTTCCAGCAGCCCGGCCTGGGCCAGTCCGTCGAGGAGCAAGTGGAAATAAACGAGTCCGGCGTATGGACGCCAGCGGTGCAATCGCCGGGCCACGCCGGGGTAATCGAGCGGCTGCCGCAGCTTGAGCAAACCTTGCAGCCGGTTGCGAGCGCCCACGTCGTCGCCGGGAAAAATATGCGTTCGCCCCAGGCCGCGTAGCAGCGCGTATTCGGCACTCCAACGGCCAATGCCGCGATGAACGAGCAACTGCTCGACCGCCGCGCCATCCTCTTTCTCCGCCAGAGCTTCCAGGTCGCACTGGCCCGATGTGATTGATTGCGCCAGCTCAATCATGGCCCGGCCCTTCTGCCGGCTAAAGCCGAGCCGTCGAAAATCGTCCGGATGCCGTCCGGCAAGGTCTTCCGGACGCGGGAAGGCATGCATCGCTCCGTCCTGGCTGAAAAGTGAGTATTGGTCCGCGACTTTGTTGAGAAGCTGGATGCCCAAGGTGAGCGTCACCTGCTGGCAGGCGATGGCATTCGCCAGCGCTTCAAACACAGTGGGGAAGCGCGGCGGCTTCATGCCGCGAAAGTTTGTCGCCAGCCGATCGAGGTGCGGATTTGACTTGGCGAAGCGATAAAACTCGGCCAGGTCGATGCGCAGGCCCAGCATCCGCTCAAGCGCGGCCCGGACGGCCGACTGCATGGAACGGCTTACCGCGGCGTCCGTTACGAGCACCTCAATCTTCGGCTGTTGGGCCGGCCGAACTTGCCGCACCGCGACGGTCGCCACGCCGTCGCCCAGCGGTAATACGCGGCTGTAAGTTTCGCCGTCCCAACGGTCGATGGCGTTATCTTTCCGCCGGCGCAGCGTCCAAACCGTCAGATCAAGCCGGAACGGCGCCACGGGCGTAAGATGGAAGCGATGTGGTTTCATTTTGATGGTTCGGGGATGGCGAGCTGCTTTGCGTCTCTCGGGTGAAGGAGGACAAAGGTCGCTTTGGCTTTCTTGCCGCCCACCTCCTCTTGTATGTCCGTGGCGGCGAGCACCTTGGCATGTGGCTTCTTCCCGGCGCCATTCTCGTGTTGGGCCACGGCCAGGCCGCCGCCGATAAGGATCGCTCCCGCAACAAACGCCAAGCTCATCGAACGCATCGG
>JAICUM010000198.1 GCA_025935855.1 Pirellulales bacterium
CGCTCGGCCGTAATTATCATTGCAATCTGCCTATTTATCCCACCTTGAACAGTTTGAAGAAGCTGTTCGACCGCCCTGAACGGGTCTAACCGGGCGGAATTCCCGACGGAGTTTTCGTAAATGTCTCAGCGTCGCTTCCGCGCTCGTCGTGCCGCCCGGCGAGTCGTCACGGGTTTCAAGGTTGCCCATCGGGAAGGCCAGGCTCGAGGCCGGCGCCTGTCATTTGAAACGCTTGAGGATCGCCGCGTCCTCTCTACCACCATCGGCATCCTGGCAGCTGGGCAGACTGGCTCCGAGACGATGCAATTGCAGATCGACGGGGTGGGCGTCGCGAACTTCAATGTGACGCAAGTGTTCAACTCCACGACACGCGCCTTTCAGACATTCACCTTCACGTCGCCAAACGACGTCACGGCCGACCACATCCGCGTGGCCTTCACCAACGACGGCGTGTCGCAAAGCGGCGCCGATCGCAATTTGTACGTCGATGGCATCACCATCAACGGCGTGAAGTACGAGTCCGAAGCGCCGAACGTCTACTCAACCGGCACGTGGGACGCCGCCACGAACGGTTTGCTTCCCGGTTATAGGCAGTCGGAAGCGCTACACTACAACGGCTACTTCCAGTATTCGACGGTGCAGCAATCTGGGCCGACGACGATCACGGTCCTCGCCGCGGGGCAGACAGGCACCGAAGCGTTGCAGCTACAGATCGACGGCGTACCGGTAGCCAACTGGACGACGACGCAGGTGTACAACGCCAACAATCGCGTGTTTCAGACGTTTACGTACACGAATCCCACGGGCGTCACGATCGACCGCATTCGCGTCGCATTCACGAACGACGGCACAACGGCCGGCGGCGCCGACCGAAACCTCTACGTGGACGGCGTCACGCTCAACGGCGTAAAGTACGAAACCGAAGATCCGAGCGTCTATTCAACTGGCACTTGGGACGCGGCCACCAACGGCGTGCTTCCCGGCTTCCGCCAGACTGAAGCGCTGCACTACATCGGCTACTTTCAATATGGCGCCGCCGGCGTGAGCACGCCGATTCAGATTTTTGCAGCCGGCGCCACCGGAACGGAGCAGATGCAGCTCCAAATCGGCGGCGTCACCGTCGCCACCTTCAACAACGTTGGTGGCAATTACACGAACGGCATCTTCCAGACGTTTAGCTATACACATCCCACGAAGGTAAACGTCGCGGACATCAAGCTGGCGTTCACGAACGACGCGGTCGTGGGCGGCCAGGACCGGAACCTTCGCGTCGATGCCATCACCGTAGGCGGCGTGCGGTATGAAACCGAGGCGCCCACCACCTATTCGACCGGCACCTACATTCCCAACCAGGGCGTCATCCCCGGTAACTGGCGCAGCGAATACTTGCACGCGAACGGCTACTTCCAGTACGCCCCCGCGAACACCGGCACGACGATTGAAGTTCGTGCCGCCGGCGCCACGGGCCAGGAGCAGATGCAGCTCTTGATCAGCGGCGTGCCGGTCGCGACGTTCTCGAACGTCGGCGGCGACTACAATGCCGGCGTCTTCCAGAAGTTCACCTACGTCTATCCCTCGACGGTGCTGATCAGCGACGTTCAGGTCGCTTTCGTCAACGACGGCACAACGTCCGGCGGCGCCGACAAAAACCTGCGGGTCGACGGCATCACGCTCGGCGGTACGGTTTACGAAGCCGAGGCCGCCAACGTCGTGTCCACCGGCACGTACATCCCGAACGTCGGCGCCCAGCCGGGCCTGTGGCAGAGCGAGTACCTGCACACGAACGGCTACTTCCAGTTCGGGTCAAATTGGGTTCCCGGCAAGGTTCAGCTTGGCGCTTCGATCATCAACGTGAACGAATCGGCCGGCACGGTTTCCGTCCCGGTCAGTCGCACCGACGGCAGCGACGGCACGATCGCGCTTCGATATACGACGACCGACGGCACCGCCAAGGCGGGCAGCGATTACACCGCGCAGACCGGCTTCGTGGTGCTCGCGCCCGGCCAGACGAGCGCGATCATCACCATTCCGATCAACAACGACACGCTCCAGGAAGGAAACGAAGCGTTCAACATCTCGGTGGACTTTTCGCTCGGCGGCGCCGATGTGTTCGCGCCGCGCACCGCCACGATCACCATTGCCGATGACGATACCGTTGCGCAGCAAGGCAACGGCAATGGCCTGTTAGGCAAGTACTACGACGACATCGCCCTGCAGCAAGAGATTTTCGAGCGTACCGATCCGACGATCAACTTCAACTGGGGAAGCGGGTCGCCTTCGTCCTCGATCGCCGCCGACACGTTCTCGACTCGCTGGGAAGGCAAGGTCCAGCCGCGATTCAGCCAGACCTACACTTTTTACGCCACCACCAACGACGGCGTGCGGCTGTGGGTCAACAATCAGTTAATCGTCGATCAATGGAACGATCATTCCGCGTCGACGGCGTTCACCGGCACGATTTCCCTGCTCGCCGGCGTGAAGTACGACATCGTGATGACCTATTACGACAACGTCGGCGCCGCCTCCGCGGAGTTGGAGTGGTCTAGCGCCAGCCAAGCCCGTCAGGTGATTCCGCAATCGCAGCTCTATAGCGATCAGCCGGCGCCGCCAGCCAACGGCACGTTCTCGACGCAGACCGTCATCGGCGGCCTGTTTGGCCCCACGGCCATCGACTTCGATAACACCGGCCGCATGTTCATTGCCGAGCAGCAGGGCGTCGTCCGCATCTACCAAAACGGTCAGCTCAATCCCCAGCCGTTTCTCGATCTGCGGCAGCAAGTGAACAACGTGCAGGACCGCGGCATGATCGGACTGGCGGTCCATCCCAATTTCCCAGCCACGCCGTATGTGTACGTTTCCTATACCTACGATCCGCCGGAGACGCTCTCGCACACGGGGCTCGCCGGGCCGGATGGTTCCGGCAATCGGGTCGCGCGCATCAGCCGCTTCACCGCCGATCCGGCGACCAACTATACCACCGCCATCCCGGGCAGCGAGTACGTGCTCGTCGGCAAGAACAGCACCTGGGCGAACATTAGCCACCCGGAGCTCGACAGCACCGACGACACGTCGATTCCTCCGTCCGGCGGAAACAACGGCAACGGCCAGGACATCCTCATCGCCGATTCGCGTTCGCACTCGGTCGGCAACCTGGCCTTTGGCCCCGACGGCATGCTGTACGCCGGCAATGGCGACGGCGCTTCGTTCGGCCGCGTCGATCCCCGGGCCGAACGCGTCCAAAGCCTCGACAGCCTCTCGGGCAAAATCCTGCGCATCGATCCGATCACCGGCAACGGCCTGCCGGACAACTTCTGGTACAACGGCGATCCGACGGCCAACCGCTCGAAGGTGTACGACTACGGCTTGCGCAATCCGTTCCGGTTCGCCTTCCAGCCCGGCACGGGCGAAATCTTCATCGGCGACGTGGGCTGGAACACGTGGGAGGAGATCAACGTCGGCAACTGGACCGATTACGGCTGGCCGTTTTACGAAGGCGGCAACGGCACGAGCCTGCAGACCGGCGGCTACAACCAGCTCCCCGAAGCTCAGTCCTTTTATGTGAACATGCCGAACGTCGCGCCGCCGTTGTGGTCGCGGCTTCACACGGACGGGGCCGTGGCCATCGTGGCAGGCGACTTCTACACGGGCAATCAGTATCCCGTCAGCTTTAAGAACGCCCTGTTCCTCACCGACCTGGGCGACGGCCAGATTCGCGTCTTGCGAGTGAACCCGGACCGCACGCTGAACTCGGTGACGCCGCTGGGATTGACCGCCGGCACAACGGTCGAGATGTCGATGGGCAAGGACGGCTACATGTACTTTGTGGACCTGGTCGGAAACCGCGTGGGACGGATTGTCTTTACGCCCGCCGGCTCCCCTGTGCAGGCCGCCCAGCCTGGCGATTTCAACGAAGACGGCACGGTGGACGGCGCCGACTTCCTCGCCTGGCAGCGCGGGCAGGGAACCACGCAAGGCGCGACGATCGCCGATGGCGACGCCGACGGCGACGGCGCGGTGGGCGCGAGCGATCTGGCGTTGTGGAGCACGGGCGTCGCCCCGGTCGAAGAGCCCGAATCGCTGACGATCGACCCGGCAGCGTACTGGCTGGCGTTTGAGCAGCCTAATTCGAATCAGAGTGCTGATTCGCTCGTGATGGATCCGTCGCTTTTGAGCACATTGGCCGGAGCGAGTACCACGGGAACGACGGGCGCCGGTGCCATCGAGGCGCCAGCCTCCACACTTTCGTCAGCCGATGAGCAATCGACGGACACCGCCCTCGCGTCGTTGGCGGACGACCAGTTGCTCGCGTGGGCCGACGCGATTTAGCAGCGACGGCTAATTCGGGTGCCACTGGCATCCTGCCAGTGAGAAGTGCCAAGCGAGTACCCCAATTCGGCCCTGGCAGGATGCCAGTGGCGCCCTGCGGCGACGTCTTAGCCCCGGGAGCCGGCGCGGCTTGAACGAGCATTACTCGTTCGAGAGGCGGCGTTGCCGCGCGCCTCGTCAACCGCAAGATGCTCCAGCGCCGCTCGATCGAGTTCAATCTGCCAGAGCAGCAAGCCGACAAGCGCGAGGCCCGCCAAGCCGCCGCCACTCGCCCCGCGCAGTGCGAAGTCCTTTTTGTAATTGAAGGCAGACATAATCAGCACGCCCAATAAGGGCACGGATGCCGCCATCGCGAAATGGATCCAGTTAAACGTCGTGACGCGCCGCAATTCGCTGCGTCGTGGTCCAGGCAGCGCGCCGCGGCGAATCATCGCCGGCAGGAAATAGTGCATCAAGCCGGCGGTGATGAGAAAGTACGGATAGGCCGTCGCCGCAAAGCCGCACAGCGCGAGCGACATAAAGAAGTGCAGGTAGAACTCCACGCCCACGCTGTCTGGATGTCGCCACGCAACAGCGATCGGAAACACCAGGCCGGCCGTCGTCCACAGCGTGAGGATGAGACAAGAGAGGATGCGGCCGAACCGCAACACCGGGGCGCCGCCGTCTACTTCCTGCGGCGTCATTTGCCCGCGAACGAAACGCATCGCGCGCACGATGAGCCAGGCGCCGCCGCCGATGCCGATTGTGAAGGCCACGACGTTCGTCCAGATTTGGACGTCTTCGAACTGCATTGACAAATCTGGCCACTGATCGCTGATCCGCTCTCGGTTATAGAAAAGATTGAAACGTGCCGTCAGCGCGTTCGGCAGAAGCCCCGCGATGACCCCGCTCAGCACCGGCCATTTGAGAATGAACCGGCCCACGCGGCCCTTCGGCTCCTGGAGCAGGCGCCAACAACGGGGGTTCAGACACATCCGCAGGGCCCGGGAAAGCTCTTCCGCCGATTGATAGCGCTGTTCCTTCTCCGGCTGCAAACACTTAATCAGCACCTCGCGCAGCGACGCCGGGCAGTCCTCCGGCAACTGCTCAGCAAGCAGCTTGAAATCGCACCGTCGCCGCGTTTCGATCATCCGCTGTAACCGCACCAGCGATCCGCCACCGTCCACGGGGAGATTTTCGTCGCGAAACGGCCGCCGGCCGGTTAGCAGCTCCCACAACATCACGCCGACCGCGTACAAGTCGCTCGTCTCGCGCACGCCGCGCGGCGAACCGCCCAAAAGCGGATGGCACGCCTCGAGCTGCTCCGGCGACATGTACGCCAGCGAACCGCCGAAGGTGTCCTCGGGGTTTTCATCCGCCCGGCCGCCGTTGTAGCTCACGTTGAAGTCCGCCAGCTTCGGCTTTCCTTCAGCCGAGAGCAGCACGTTGGCCGGCTTGATGTCGCGATGCATGACGCCATGCGCGTGGGCGTACGCCAAGCCATCCGCCAGCTCGGCGCCCAATCGGCACACCACCTCCGGCCACGTGGCATCGGCGATCCAGTCGCGGGCCGACGAGCTTTCAGGAATCGCCGCCCCGACGGCTGACAACCGCTCGTCGATGGCATTGAGCAGCAACAATCCGCTCGCCTTACCTTCGTAGGAATTCCGTGCCCGCGTGACGATGTCGTGCAGCGTTCCGCCGGAAACGACCTCCATGTACAACAGCCGAGCCGGCGGTTCCGCGCACGACCGCTGGTCGTACACGCGGACGATGTTCGGATGGTCGAGCTGGGCGAGCGTCTGCGGCTCGCTCCCCGAATGGGCTGAAATCTTCAGCGCGACCAACCGCTCCATCGACACCTGTCGCGCGAGGAACACGCGCGCAAACGCCCCGCTCCCGAGCGGCGTGAGCAACTGAAAATCGTCGAGCTGATCGCCTGGCCGCAAGCTCACGAACGGCCCAATCGAGGGCTTGCCCCCCTTGGCCTTGTCGGCCCCCTTTTCTTCGATGACGGTATCCGCGTAATAAGTCGCCGTGGGCGAACCGCTGAGGGCCAGCCCGCCCAACAGCCGCAGCAGCGACTCGGCCTGTACCGGGAAGCGCTGCCGCACTTCATCCTGATACACTGGCAACCCGGCCATCATGCGGGCCTGCAGCTCCTCATAAATCAGATCGACCGGCAGCTTGCCGATGGGAGTCAGTTGCGTATATTCCGCCGCATACCATTCGAGGTGCTGCGGCTGCCGGTTCTCCTGCCAGCGGCGTTCGATATCGAGCTTCGCCAGCTCGATGAGCACTTCGCGAGCCGCCCGCTCCTCCATTCCTTCGGCAAACCGATCGAGCCGCGGCGGATCAGCGCCTGCCGAGTCAGCCTCGTCCCACGCGGCCGAAAACGCGTCGATTCGCTCCGCCAAAACCTCCGCCGGCAGCTCCCCGCTCTGGGAAGCCTCGCGCACAGAGCTAGAATGGGAGTCGTCCAATGGCATGAAGAGTCGCTCGTGCAGCTTCGATCAAGGCAGCTTAATAGATCAATCGTATCACGGGTGAGTAAGTGCGTAAGTGAATAGATCACAATTACGACGCTCACCTACTCACCTACTCACTTACTCACCACTTCCCCCATGTCCAACGCCCCCCATGATACGAAACTCCTGGAGCGGCTTCGATCCGGCGACGAGGCGGCGTTGGCGGAATTCATCGAAGCCAATCGGCCGGCCCTGCTAGGCTTCCTGCACGCCCGCATCGGCTCGCATCTGGCCAAAAAGACCGAGGCCGAGGACATTCTGCAGGACGCCACGCTCGAAGCCGTGCGGTCGCTCGACAAGGCGCCGCTCGATTCCTGGGACCCGCTCCACTGGCTGTTCCAAATCTGCGAGCGGAAAATCATCGACGCCCACCGCCGGCATTTCACCAGCCAAAAGCGGGACGCCTCCCGCGAAGCCGTCCTCCCCGATGGCAGCGAAGCGGCAGGCGGCTTAGCGAACCTCTTGGCCGCCAGCATGACGACCCCCAGCGCGGCCTTCTCTCGCGACCAGCGACAGCTCCGCGTGCTCGCCGCGCTCGATACGCTGCCCGAAGAACAGCGCGAAGCTATCCGCCTGCGTTACCTCGTCGGCCTGCCTTCCAAAGAGATCGCCCAAAAACTCGGCAAAACCGACGGCGCCGTCCGCGTCATGCTCTCGCGGTCGCTGGCTAAGCTGCAAGAAATGCTGGCAGAGGAATAGCAAGTAGGTCCCCTTCTGCCGGAAGGGACCTCGCGAAAGGCTAAGCATGCCGCCCGGGCTGAGGTCTCGCTCGGCAAGCGGGACCTACTCACGCGGAACTTCTCGCCCGCATCCAGCATCCAGTATCTAGCATCGAGCATCCTTTTCCTGCACCCCTTCGCCCGCCGCGCGGCACTACTGTACTCATGACCGCCGTGAGCGACCCGCCACGCGTTGAGTTCAACCTGGAATGCCTGGTGCGAGAGCATCAGGCCGACGTGTGGCGATACCTGCGTTACTTGGGGGCCCCGGCCGAGGACGCTGACGACCTGACGCAGGAAACGTTCTTGGCGGTCGCCCGCACGCCGTTCGAGCTGCGCAGCCCGGGAGAAACGGCTGCGTACCTCCGCACGGCGGCCCGCAATCAACTGCTTATGCTGCGGCGAAAGCAAGGCCGGCAGATTTGCACGGTTGAGCTGGCCGCGGCGGAGCAGGTGTGGGCCGAAGCGACGGCCGCCGGCAGCTTCGAGGAATTTCTCGAAGCGCTCGGCCGCTGCCGCGAGGCACTGACAGGCCGAAGCCGCGAGGTAATCGACCGGTTTTACCGCGCCCATGAAAGCCGCGAACAAATCGCCGCGACGATGGAGATCAGCGTCGATGGCGTGAAAACGCTACTGCGGCGAACACGAGCCGCGCTACGCGACTGCATCGAACGCCG
>JAICUM010000591.1 GCA_025935855.1 Pirellulales bacterium
GGCGCTTCATACAGCGCCGTGCTGGCGGAAGCCCAGCGGCTGGGTTATGCGGAAGCGGACCCCGCGATGGATGTGGACGGCAGCGACGCGGCGCAGAAGCTGGCGATTCTGGCGCACCTGGCGTTTGGCGCCCGCGTCGATTGGAAGGACATCCCGCGCAACGGCATCGACAAGCTGGATGTGGCCGATGTTCGTTATGCCAAGGAGATGGGCTACCGCATCAAGTTGCTCGCGACGGCGGATTTGGTGGAAGAGAGTCTGGTAGAGCTCGACGTATCGCCGGCACTTGTGAGGGCGCGCAGTCCGCTGGCAGAGGTGAGCGGACCGTTCAACGCCATTCGCGTTGAAGGCGACGCGGTCGGGCCGCTGTTCTTCCACGGACAAGGCGCCGGGCAGATGCCGACGGCCTCCGCGGTGGTGGCCGATATGATCGACACGGCGGTCGGCCGGACGGCGATCACGTTCCGCACGCTGGAGCTGTGGTCAAACCGCGAAGCCCGCGTCAGCCCGGCGCCGAACGACGCCGCCCGGGCGAAGTTTTACTTGCGCGTGATGGTCGAAGATCATCCCGGCGTGCTGGCTCAGGTGACCACCGTCCTCGGCAAGCATGGCATTTCCATCGCCTCGGTGCTGCAGCACGAACCGATCCAAACGCAAGGCATCGTGCCGCTGGTGATTATGACGCACGAAACCAGCGAAGGCGACGCGGCGCGGGCCTGCACCGAAATTGACCGCCTACCGCCCGTCCGCGGCGAAACCGTTAGAATGTGGGTCCGCGACTGATTCCATTCCCTGGCTGACAGCTAATAGCCTTGCGCCAATAGCTTTCCTCATGAAATACGCGATCATTATTCCCGACGGCGCCGCCGATGAGCCGCAAGAAGCTCTCGACGGTCGTACGCCGCTGGAGGCGGCCGACACGCCGGCGATGGACGCCGTAGCGGCGGCCGGCGTCGTCGCGCGGGCGTGCCACACGCCCCGCTCGCTGCCGGCGGGTTCGGAAGTCGGCAACATGAGCCTGTTGGGCTACGACCCGGTGAAGAACTTTACTGGCCGGGCGCCGATCGAAGCGGCCGCCCAGGGCATCGAACTTGGCGTGGAGGATTGGGCCGTCCGCTGCAATCTGGTCACGGTCCAGGACCAGATCATGCGGGACTTCACGGCCGATCACATTTCCACCGAGGAAGCGGCTAAGTTGCTCGACGCTTTGCAGGAATTCGTTAATTCACACGCCGAGTACGGGCCGGCGGTGCATTTCGTTCCCGGCGTAAGCTATCGCAATCTGATGATCTGGCGTGGCATCTCGCACACAGCGCCCTTCAGCATGGAGACGCGCGCGACGCCGCCGCACGACCTGACGGACAAACCGATCACCGACGATTTTCCCCGCGGCCCGGGGAGTGATGTGCTCACCGCGCTCATGGAAAAGTCGTGCGATGTCTTCCGCGACCATCCGGTGAACGCCGTCCGCAAGGGCTATGGCAAACTGCCGGCGACCAACGTATGGCTGTGGGGCTTGGGACGCGCGCCGCATCTGCAGCCGTTTGAATTGGCCTACGGCGTGCGCGGCGCCATGATCACGGCGGTCGATCTGCTCCGCGGACTGGCGACGCTCGTCGAATGGAAGCGGATCGAAGTTCCTGGCGCCACCGGTTATCTCGATACCGATTACGCGGCAAAGGGCAGGGCGGCCATCCAGGCGCTTCAAGATGAGGATCTGATTTGCGTTCACATCGAGGCGCCTGATGAGGCGTCGCACGAGGGCAACGTCGCGGAAAAGGTGAAGGCGATCGAACAGATCGACCGGCACATCGTCGGGCCGCTGCTGGACTCGCTCAAATCGCATGGCGAGTGGCGAATGATGATCTCGCCCGACCATCCGACGTTCTTGCGAACCAAAACGCACACCCACGGCAACGTTCCGCTGGCGATGGCCGGCGCCGGCATTTCGCCCGATGAGTTCACCGCCTACGGCGACACGAACGCCGCGAAATCGTCGCTGGCGTTCGACGAAGGCTGGCGCGCCATGGAATGGTTTATTAGGAAATGACGAAACCAGAATGTCGAACGTCGAACACCTTTTCTTCATTCGTCATTCGGGCTTCGTCATTCGTCATTTTACTCAGGTTAGGAAGCATAGAACTTCTATTTCACGATGAGCTTAATCGTTCAAAAGTTCGGCGGCACGAGCGTCGCCACCAGCGAAAAGATCATGGCGGCCGCCCGCAAGGCGATCCGTGCCCAGCAGCAGGGCCATCAGGTGGTGATGGTCGTCAGCGCGATGGGCAAGCAGACCGACGTGCTGGTGGACCTCGCGAACCAAATCACTGACCAGCCGCCCGCGCGCGAAATGGACATGCTCCTTTCCACGGGCGAGCAGGTGAGCGTGGCCCTCATGGCAATGGCCATTCACGCCCTCGGCGGCGAGGCGGTGAGCCTGACCGGCGGGCAGATCGGCATCAAGACGGACAGCTCGCACACGAAGGCCCGCATCCAGTCGATCTCGACTGACCGTATGCGGAAACATTTGGACGCCGGTCACGTCGTGATCGCCGCCGGTTTTCAGGGCGTGGACGAAGACTACAACATCACCACGCTTGGCCGCGGGGGCAGCGACACGACGGCCGTGGCCCTCGCGGCGGTGTTGCGGGCCGACGCATGCGAGATTTACACGGACGTGGACGGCGTTTTCACCACCGACCCGCGGCTCGTTCCGTCGGCACGCATGATGGATCGCGTCAGCCACGACGAGATGCTGGAGCTGGCCAGCCTCGGCGCCGGCGTGATGCACAGCCGATCAATCGAGTTCGGCAAGAAGTTCGACGTGCCGATCCATGTGCGGAACAGCGCGAGCTTCAGCGATGAGCCGGGCACGATTATTGGGACGGTGTCCGAAAGCAGCGAACGAGCCGTCAGCGGCGCGGCGCTCACGAAGCAGGAAGCCCGCATCTCGCTCACCGGCGTGCCGGACAAGCCGGGGACGATGCAGCGCATCTTCTCACGGCTCGCCAAGGTCAACGTCGCGGTCGA
>JAICUM010000065.1 GCA_025935855.1 Pirellulales bacterium
CACGTCTTCGACGTCGTCTTCCTGGAGCGCTCGCTAAAGCTCAAAGACTCGCTCCCCTTTCACGTCGCTCACAAAAAAGCTGAACACATCGACGACGCCGGCAACCTCGTCGAACCCACAGAGCCCAACGCCCTGAAGTTCGAACGCTTCATCTTCGACCTCTTGCCGCACGCCAAGAATCCCATCGTTATCGAGTACGCGGAAGAGGATTCCTTCGCCCCGCTGAAGAACGCCTCCGGCGCGCCCAAAGACACGCCCGAGTACGTCCACCGCTTCATGTTCAACCAAAGCCGCCGCTGGCTCCAAACCGCCGGCGCCACGTTGACGCCCGACGCCCAAGTCGAAATCAGCCCCCTGTTTGCCCTCGACGCGGATGACCTTGCCCGCCGCCTGCCACCGGCGATAAGGTTCGACTCCGACCAATATCTGGCCGAAGACCGCCCCCGGTCCGACGAATTGCCGCACTGCAGCTAGCGAGTCCAAGGCAAGAAAGTGGATGCAATTGCCGGTGCCAGCGAAACTTGGCATACCGGCCAGGGGTTTTATTCCGGCCGGAGAGGCTTTAGCCTGAAGCGTGGTCTTTCGAGTTCTTTAACCAAGGAGAAGTAAGGCATGAGAAGTCCGAAATGGATCAGTCTGGCACTGGCAGCGACATTTCTGTTTGGCACGGCGTTCGTAGCGACGCCCGTACCAGCCGCGGCCGCCAACGCCGACAAAGACTGCAAGGATTGCAAAAAGAAGAAGAAAGACAGCTCGGCCAACAGCCTTGCCGACAAGGAGTGGAAGAAAAAGGAGAAAAAGGAAAAGAAGGACGCCCAGCTTTTCGCTGACAAAGACGGCAAGAGCGCCAAAAAGCGGAAGAAGCGCGAGGAGGACGTCCTGGTCGCCGATAAGGACGGCAAGGATTGCAAAGACTGCAAGAAGAAGCACAAAGACGGTCAGCTTCTGGCGGACGGCGATTGCAAGAAGTGCAAAAAGCACAAGAAGGAAGACGACGGCGCCTTGGCCGAGTGCGAAAAGTGCAAAAAGCACAAGAAACAAGATTCCGAGTCGCGCATGGTGTAAGCTTGAGCGGGCGCCTGGGCGCCAGTTCAACGCGACCGTAAATCAGCAAGCGGGCGTCCCGCCAGTGCGGGGCGCCCGCTCAATTTTGAATTCACAATTCGCCTTCCAGGCAGTCCCCACGAATTCACGAAAGGAGCCAAAAAACATTCTCCGCGGCCGCCGCTTGACGGCGGAGAGCGCGGAGCGGTTACATTATTGTAATTCGAGACGCCGCCGCTTGTGCGGCGCCCTAAACAGGGTAGCGTCGAGAAAGCATGACTTCGAGAGTTGCCAGGGACGTGGTGCGTTGGGCGACATGCCGTTGCCTTCAGCGAAGTTCAGCCAAGGTTGTTCGAGGAGTCGAAGAGTTATGAAGCTGGGTAAGAAATTTGTCATCGGAATGCTGCTCGGAGCAGTCTCCACCTGGGTGGTCCCCGTAAGCGCACTGTTGGCCGCGCCGACCTCAAGCGTCGTCGAGCCTGAAAAGAAGCACAAGAAGAAGGACGACGACAAGAAGGACGACAAGGCCGATCCCGAGAAGTGCCCCAAGAAGAAGGAGTCGGAGCAAAAGCTCGAGCCAAAGAAGAAGAAACACGACGACGAGAAGAAGGAAGACAAGCAGCTCGAGCCGAAAAAGAAGAAGCACGAAGACAAGAAGGACGAGGACAAGCAGCTCGAGCCAAAGAAGAAGAAGCACGAAGATAAGAAAGACGAGGACAAGCAGCTCGAGCCGAAGAAGAAGAAGCACGACGACGAAAAGAAGGAAGACAAGCAGCTCGACCCCAAGAAGAAGCACAAGGACAGCGACGAGAAGAAGGAAGATAAATAATCACGTCGCGTTCTGAGCGGCTTGCCCAACTTCACACGGGCCAACTGGCCACGTGAACTGGCAAACTCAGCGGGGGCGTTCCGGCAGCCGGAACGCCCCCTTTTTTCATGCGCTCGCCGGGATTGCCTCGCTAACCGCTCTTCCGCACTCTACCGCTGTTTGACATACTCCCGCCGCGCTCCGAGCGACGATGCTCCAGCGCCTGCGTGAGGTCATCAATGAACATCTTCTTCTCAGTGGGTGAACCCAGCGGCGATCTGCACGGCGCGAATCTCATTCGCGCCCTCCAGCGCCGCCATCCCGATTGGACCTTCGTCGGCTACGGCGGACCGCGCATGGCGGATGCCGGCTGCCAACTTCATGCCGATCTCACGCAGCTCGCCGTCATGTGGATCGCCCGCGTGCTGGTCAACCTCCACAAGTTCCTCGGCTTGCTGCTGCAGGCCGACCGCTACTTCCGCGACGAGCGGCCGGACGCTGTCATTCTCATCGACTACCCCGGCTTCAACTGGTGGATCGCCCGCCGCGCCAAGGCCCGCGGCATTCCGGTCTTCTACTACGGCGCCCCCCAGCTCTGGGCCTGGGCCAGCCACCGTGTGCGGAAGATGCGACGAAACGTCGATCACGTCCTCTGCAAACTCCCGTTCGAGGAGCGCTGGTTCCGGCAACGCGGCTGCAACGCGACCTACGTCGGCCACCCCTACTTCGACGAGCTGCGCTCTCACCGGCTCGACCACGCGTTCATTGAAGGGCTGCGGTCGCGCTCCGGCAAGCTAGTTACCATCCTGCCCGGCTCACGAACGCAAGAAGTCCAAGCCAACACGAAAAGCTTCCTCAAGGCGGCCGCGCTGATCGCAGACCGCGTTCCTGACGTTCGCTTCGCCGTCGCGGCATTCAAGTCGCCACAGGCCGAGATCGTCCAGTGCGTGGTTGCTCAAACGCCAGACGCGAGCGCCCTGCCGCTCGAGATCCACGTCGCCCGCACGCCGGAGCTGATCCACGCGGCCGACTGCTGCATGGCGTGTTCCGGCTCCGTCTCGCTAGAGCTGCTGTACCATGCCAAGCCAAGCGTCATCCTCTATCAGGTCTCCCGCGTTGCCTACTTCATACAAAGCCAGTTCCGTAAGGTGCGGTACATCACTCTGGTGAACCTGCTGACGGCCGCCGATCCATCCACCACTCGCCCGGCCGCCGTGTACGACCGCCGCGATCCGCGCGACGCCCACGTGCTGCTCCCTGAGTATCTCACCTGCGAAGACCGCTCGCCTGAACTGGCCCAGCACTGCATCGAGTGGCTGACGGACGACCAGGCCCGTCGAAGCCGCGAGGCGGCCCTCGCCAAACTGCGTGACCAGCTCGGCCAGGGCGGCGCGTCGGCCCGCGCCGCGGAGTATATTTCTACGAAGTTGACCGGCGGCGAGAACGTTCAGCCGCTGCGTCGCGCTTCCTAGAACTCGGCTGAACTAATTACCGCATGGCCTTCGCAGAACCAGCCCCTACGCAGGGCGATCTCCATTTCCGAGTATTTGGCATTCCCGTGCGGGTGTCGCCGTTTTTCTGGCTGACCACGGTCATCCTGCAAGTGGGATTTGGACGCAAACTCTCTCCACCGGAACTCTTGATCTGGATCGCGGTCGTTTTCGTTTCAATCCTTGTCCACGAACTGGGACACGCTCTACTGCAACGCACGTTCGGCGGCCGCCCCTGGATTGTCCTGCACGGCTTCGGCGGGCTCTCCATTTGCCCTGATTGCGATCGGCGCGCCGGCCGTCAAATTTTGATATCACTCGCCGGCCCAGCGGCCGGCTTTCTCGCCGCCCTCGTGGCGTTAACCGTCGTGAAGGCCAGCGGTCACGCCGTCGGCTGGTCCAGCAGTGGAATCGTTCCCGACGACGTTATTCCCATGAGCCTTATCGGCGGCGAGCTTTATTGGCAGCCGCTCCGATCCCTGAACGCCAACCTCGTGCTCTACAACATCTTGTACGTGAACATCTTCTGGGGCCTTGTGAACCTACTTCCTGTGTACCCGCTCGACGGCGGCCGCGTCGCACGTGAGCTTTGCACCTTGGGCAACGCGCGGCGAGGCATCGTGCTCTCCTTGCAGCTCTCCATCGCCACCGCCAGCCTCGTAGCGGCGTACGTCCTTGTTGAATGGCGCGAGATTTATTTGGCGCTCTTGTTCTGTTACCTCGCGTACTTGAACTTCCAAACCTTGCAGGCCTATCAGCGGAACGCCTGGTGACCGCGGCCGTGCGACGTCGCTTTTTCGGAACGACCGACATTGTTTTCCAAGTCCGCGCATCTTTCTCAGTTTGAGACTCGCGCGCCTCAATCGCGCGTCGTGTTGCTCGGCGCGAGCAACCTCTCGTTGATGTTTCCAACAGTCGTCGAAACTGTTCGTGCGATGACCAGCGCGCCGCTTGAGATGCACGTCGCGAAAGGTTTTGGCCGGTCATACGGGCGCGAAGCAAAATTTTTTGGAAAAAAATTTTTGGGAATTTTGCAGTGCGGTCTATGGGATGCGATCGCGCGCGAACCGCATCTTCCGACGTTCGCATTGCTCGCTGACATTGGCAATGATCTGGCCTACGAGTCGCCTGTCGGAACGATCGTTCGCTGGATCAACGACACGCTCGATCGGCTCGAATCGCACGATGCGCGCGTGGTGCTCAACAACATTCCGATCGGTTCGTTGAGGACCGTCGGCGCCCTGCGTTACCACGCGTTCCGAGAGCTGCTTTTCCCCAATTGCAAGCTCTCGCGGAAAGAGATGCTGCGCCGCGCCGAAGAGCTCAGCGAAGCACTCGCGAGAATCGCCGAGGAGCGAAAAGCCCCTGTATTTTACGGGGAAAACGCCTGGTACGGCCTCGATCCGATTCATCCTCGGCGAAGAAACGCCGGAGAGATTTGGCGACGGATGTTAGGCGAACTCTTCATGCCCGGCGAGCCGGCCGCGCTTGTGCGCCCGAGCGCTCGAACGGCGCTCTCCATGCGTCGCTTGCGCGCCGAAAGTTGGACGCGCTTCGGCATGGTTCATCGCTGCGTTCAGCCAGCCGCGCGATTGCACGATGGAACGACGATCGCGCTCTATTGAAGAACGCGCGCGAGCGCTTCAAAGGGCGCGCGATGAATGCTTCAGCAGCGCGCGACGACGTGCGCGCGACCCGAGCGCAAGGGAACTGATCTTGTGCTTTGGCAAAAAATTTGCTGAAAAAGTGTTGCAAGAAAACAAAGGATGCGTACAAATACGGCGAAGAACATGGATGTGTGTTCCTTATTCGGCCTACGATCAGGTGACCAAAGTTTTTCGCATCGCCGACACGCACCATGCTCAGATGAGAGCGCGATACGACGAGTCGTCCCGGAAGGGCGACCGGTTTTCTTTGGAAGGCGACGACGAGTAACTCTTCATCAACGTGGATGAGGACGCGTCGCCGATACCTTTTTATGGAGGAAGTGACTGTGGCCAAGAAGAAGAAAGGCGCCAAGAAGAAGGCTGCCGGCGGTACCAAGAAGAAGGCCGCCAAGAAGAAGGGCGCCAAGAAGAAAGGCGCCAAGAAGAAGAAGACCGCGAAGAAGATGTAGTGCCCGGCCCAGCATGTGGGCCACATCTCTTTCGCATGAGCTATCGAGGATCGTTGCCCGCCGCACGGGCAGCGATCCTTTTTTTATTGGCACGGAGGTCATCATTTAGCCCCCGGTCATTGACCGGGGGCTAAGTGCCTCAAAGCACCGAAAGCGTCGGCAGCGGCGGCTCGGCGGCCCGCTGCTGGGCCAGATTCCGCACCAGGTTGAACGCAATCCGGTCAAAATAGGGCGCACTTTCAATATCCGCCAAATTGCCGGCCGTTTGCCCCGCGTCGCCCCGTTCCCGAATGGGAATCTGAATCGGCGTTTCACCCAGGAACGGCACTGCCAACTCCTCCGCCTTGCGCCGGGCGCCGCCCGAGCCGAAGATGTCGTACCGCTTGCCATTGTCCGGGCAGAGGAAGTAACTCATGTTCTCCACCACGCCCAGCACCGGGATGCTCACCTTCCGGAACATCGCGATGGCCTTCACCGCGTCCAACAGCGCCACATCCTGCGGCGTGCACACGACCACGGCGCCCGTCAGCGGCAGCGCCTGCGACAGCGTGAGCGCGATGTCGCCCGTGCCCGGCGGCATATCGATGATCAAGTAGTCGAGGTTGCCCCACGCCGTGTCGCGCAAGAACTGCGTGATTGCGCCGTGCAGCATCGGGCCGCGCCACACCACCGCTTCGCCGGCGGGAACGAGAAAACCCATGCTCATCACCGGCATGCCGTCGCAATCAACCGGCTGCAATTTTCCGCCCTCGACGAACGGCTGGCCACTCAACCCGAGCAAGTGCGGAACGCTCGGCCCGTACACGTCGGCGTCCATAAGCCCGACCTTGGAGCCGAAGTTCTTAAGCGCGATCGCCAGGGACGCGGCGATGGTGCTCTTGCCGACGCCCCCTTTGCCTGACCCGACCGCGATCACGCTCTTGGCCGTGAGGCCGATGGCGCCGATCGCCTCCGCGGGCCGATTGTGCTCGACGATATCGACGGTCACTTCGGCGCCGGCCGGCAGCCGTTCTCGCAGTCGATCGCGAATCGCCTGCCGCGTTTCACCCCACAGGGCGGCCGAGTGAGTGGTGAGGCCGACGTCCACGCGCACATTCTGCCCGTTGACGTCCACTTCCTTCACCTGCCCCACGACGCCCAGTCCGCGACCCGTTTCAGGATCGGGAAAATCATCGAGAATGGAATGAACCTGAGCGCGGTCGATCGATTCGGCGGGCATGGGACTCAATGGTGGGAGTGATGGCTTGGGCTTGTGGGCAGGTAATTAAACCATACCGAAGCGGAGCCTAAAGCCAATGGGCAGCCAAAACTCTGGCCGTGCAGAACAGAAAAATCTGCCGAGATTCAGGCGAAAAAATCGGCCAATCAGAGCGCTGACCTCAGTGCCCCCTTAACAAGCGTAAATAGGTCCCTTCTGCCGGAAGGGACCTTCTCGGAAACATTGGGCATGTCATGCGGCTGAGGTCCCGCTCGGCAAGCTGGGCCTACTTCGCCTCGCGGCAGCATCTCATCGCACAATGCGCAAAAAAAGCCCCTCCGCGAGTGGGGCAGCAACCCGCGGAAGGGGGATTTGCACGTGGGTATTACCCCCATGCAAGGGCTAAGTGTATCTTCTGTCCAGTAGGGATGCAATTAATCGTCCAGCGTTTCAGCAGATCGGCGCGGCGGCCGCGGCGATCATACGCACCAATCGAGAAACACCGGTATGCAAGTGCTTTCACAAGTACTGCACACACTGGAAGAGCTCATCGCCATTCCGAGCGTCAACCCGCGCTTAGCCGCCTGCGGGGAGCCGCACGGGGAGAAGTTACTCACCACTTGGCTCATCACGTTCGCGCGAGCCGCCGGATGGAAGTGGGGTTTGCAAGCGGTACATGCCGAGCGCACCAACTTCCTCGCGCTCATCCCCGGCGAGAGCGGTCAGACGCTGCTTTGGGACGTTCATCAGGACACCGTCAGCTCACAAGGGATGACCATCGAGCCGTTTGACGCCACGCGCCGCAACGGCCGCGTCTATGGCCGCGGAGCCTGCGATGTAAAAGGACCGATGGCCGCGATGCTCACGGCGCTCCGAATGGCCGCGGCAAGCACCGCGTCGACTAAGCCACACATCCTGCTGGCCTGCACGGTGAACGAGGAATGCGGATTCACCGGCGCCCGCGCGCTCGCAGGAATCTGGCAAGAAGACCGGCAAGACTCCGCCCCGGCCAGTTTCATCGACGACGGCGGCCTGACCCTTTCGATGGTGAAGTCGCTGCGCCCGGCGGCCGCTCTCGTGGCCGAGCCGACCGACATGAACGTCATCGTTGCCCATCGCGGCGTTATTCGGTGGCAATGTACCGTGCAGGGCAGGGCGGCCCACTCGTCGCGACCCGAAGCCGGCGCGAATGCCATCTACGCGATGACGCGGGTGGTGCAGGCGATCGAAGAACACCACCGCCACGAGCTGGCCGAGCGGTCGCCCGATCCACTCTGCGGGCCGCCGACGGCCTGCGTCACGACAATCCAAGGCGGCACGGGACCGAACACTATTCCCGATCGCGCCGTGATCGACATCGACCGGCGTCTGCGCCCAGATGAATCGCCCGACACGGCGTACCGCGAGCTCATCGACTACGTTGCCAGCCAAGTCGAACTCGATGACTGCCGGCTCGAGCACGCGCGGCCCTGGATGCAAAGCCGCGGACTGGAGTGCGACCAGAACCAGGCATGGGCGCAGCGCTTGGTAGAGCTTGTGAGAAGCCTCGGAATTAACGCGGAGTTGCAGGGAGCGGTGTACGGCACCGACGCCGCATCAATCGCCACTGTGGGCATTCCCACCGTGGTGCTCGGCCCCGGCTCCATCGCGCAAGCTCACACTGCCGACGAATGGATCGCCGAAGATCAGCTCGCGCTCGGCGGCGAAGTCTACTACCGCATCGCCACGGGCGAAGCCGTCCTGCCGCCACCGCTTCGCGCCTAGCCGCGAGGCTACGCCTTGCCGGAGCAGTGCCGAGCGCCGCTGCGCTTCACCGGCGATGCGTAGCATCGCGGCTAAGCTTTGCACGCTGCCGGGCTCAAGTCACCAGTCTGTCCACGAGGACTAAAACACATCCAACACAAAGTGGTGCCCTTGGTAGTACTTCCGCCGGTTCGGATAGTAATTGTGCCACTTGCGGTTGTAGACCGGAATCCGCATTTCAGGCGGGTAGCGGTAGTACAGGCTGTCAGCGCTGCGGTAGTACTCGCTTCCCCAGAAGTTCTGCGGATAGTACACGAACGGGTAGTGGTAGAAGCGGTTCCAGTCCTGCGTCGTGTAGGTGGCGCCCCAGGACTCGCCGTAGGCTTGCTGGGCCTGGGCCGTGCGGGCGACGCCGAACGAGGAGAGGCCGGCGCCGAGGCACGCGGCGAAAAGAAGCTTGCGGAGCATAACAGTTCCCCCTTCGCCCCGTGCGCGTGCCACCGCTGGCGTGTCCAGCCGTGCGAAACTGTGGCTAGGTCGCCGCGCATGAAGGCGTCAGGAGAAAAAATCGGCTGCCAGGGGGCAGCCGGTTGAGCGTTTATCCGTCACAATCAGCATAAACCGTACGCTAGCATCCATGCCTGGCACGCCCTGAGGTTCGCCAGAGGGGCATGGCAATGCACGCGTCGCGTTCAATGTCCCAAACAACTGGGGGTGTCATGAGCAACCGTCGTCAAGTTGGATTGGCCTGGAGTGTTGTCGCCTTGGTAATGTTGGGCCTCCTCGCGCTGCCGGCCGCGGCGCAGGCAAAGGACAACCCGCCGCCAAAAGATCAAAAGGAAGACAAGGACGCCAAACCGAAGCCGGCGCCGGCTCAGGATTGGGGCGCCATCTTCAAGATGCACTGGCAGAACCGCGTGCGGGCGTTCAAAGAGCAGAACGAGCAACTCGAGTACGTGGTCCTCTTAGGCGACAGCATCACCGAAGGCTTCGACGTGCCCAAGTACCTGCCCGGCCGGCGCGTGCTCAACCGCGGCATCGGCGCCGACGTCATCGGCAACGACATGGCGAAGGACGATCCCCGCGGGGTCCTGCAGCGGATGGATGAATCAGTCTTCAACTGCGCGGCAACCGATGTGTTCCTGATGATCGGCATCAACGATCTGGGCGCCGGCCGCACGCCCGACAAGATGGAGCCGGGCTACCGCGAGATCCTCAAGCGAATCAAGGAAAAGGCGCCGGCCATCCAAGTACACGTCGAGTCATTGCTCCCCTGCCGCGGCAACTTCGCCAAGCACAACGCTAATGTCCTCGACTTCAACCAGCGGCTGCAGAAGCTGGCCAAAGAATTCGACTACGACTACGTCGACCTGCACAAGCTGATGGCTGACGAAAAGGGCGAGCTCAAGCAAAGCTTCACGCCCGAAGGCCTGCATCTGACGCCCGAGGCGTACAAAGTGTGGGAGAAAGAAGTCGAGCGCGTGATGGGCTGGTAGAACACGCTATTGACCGTACATGGGACGATTCCGGCCGATAGCTATTTGGCTTGCCGTCGTCTGGCGCCTTGTTTACTTGCGAGACAGAGTAGCCCCATGACGGAGATCACGACAGCGTTTGGTTCCGGTACCGCGAGATTGACGACCCAAGCTTCAGTGTTGCCAAGTGGGTTAATGCCAGAGCCAACAATCACCATCCCATCGTCTGAAATTGCGGTTGCGTGCGTCAACGTCCAACCAGGCAATCGCAAGTTGTAATCGGTTTCTAAAGCGGCTTGCAGGTTCCGCATTCCTCTGGTCGTGCTCCAGACGAACGCTGCTTCAACCTGATAGTTATTGCTGCGGATGTCCCCAACAATCGTGCCGCCGTCCGCGGTTACCCCGAGCGCTGCGCTAACCGGCCAGTCGCCGAATCCCGGCAGAGTTCCAATACCCACTAGGCCGGTTCCTTCCGTCCAACGCCAGGCGTCTCGGCCGCTTTGCCCGACAATGGTCGAACCATCTGCGGACGCTGCCCAGGCGTGACTTTCACCGAGCGCATTGGGCAACTCACCGAGCGATTGCATCCCCGTCTCAGCAGTCCATCGAAAGGCTTCAACGCTGCGATCGGTACTACTCGTCCCCACAATGACTCGTCCGTCAGCGGAAACGTCCCAGGCGTAGCTTTCATCACGCCCTCCCGGAAGATCGCCGATGCGGACCATGCCGTCTTGCTCTGTCCAACGATACGCCTGATTTCCTTCGGGAGCGCCGCTGACGCCGACAATGACTTTGCCGTCAGCCGATACTCCTAGGGCATAGTTGTAGGGGGGCGTCGCACTTGTATCGAAGTAGCCGATCGGCAGCGGTCCCGTTTCTTGAGTCCAACGAAAGCCGTCGAGAAATGCATTATCGCCTTGGCTTGACCCCAAGCCGACAATAACGGTTCCGCCATTCGATGTGCTTTGAGCCTTCGAGTAGAGAATGCCCCCTGGGATGTCTCCGAGTCCCTGAACTCCCGTGGCTTTCGTCCATCGAAAGGCTTCCCAGCCTTCCTCTCCGAGAACGGCGGAGCCGACGACAACCTGTCCATCTGGGGAAATATTGAGCGCTTCGCTGTAGTAATTGCCTCCGTTGAGGGCGCCTAGTCGAAAGAAACACGCCGCGGACGCTTCAATGGGGCAAAAGATCAGCCAGCCTACGACAATACACGCGGTTATTCGCCGATTCATGATTAGCCTCCCAACCCACGAACAAAACAAGGCAGGCTACAGCCATGCTTTTAGGGTCGGGGACTATCTCAAGCCGTCGCAGCGAGAGCAATAGTGCTCTCTGGCGAAGCTATCACTCCGGCAGCTTGCCTTCGACAAGCTCTTTCTCCCACTCATCCATCAGCGGCCAATCGACCGCGCACGTGCCGAAGTCGGCCATGTGGAGGTAGCCTTCCAATCGCTTGAGCGTCCGGTCGATCAGCACATTATCCTTACGGAACGGCGGCCCATGGCTCGGCAGCAGCCACTTCACGTCGCTTGCGCGGATCCGCTCAAGCGACGTGATGAAATCGCTGATGCTGCTGCCATGATGGGCGTCGATGGCGCCCACGCAGCCGTCGCGGAACAGGTTGTCGCCGGAGAACAGCAAGTCGCCGAGCCGGAAGCTGAGCTGCCCGTCGGTATGTCCCGGCGTGTGCCAGACTTCGAGGTTCAGCTTGCCAATCTTCACCACGTCGCCGTCGTTGATCCGCCGATCCACCTGCACCGGCGGCATCGCCAGGTCGATATTCTGGGCGGCGATTTCCGCGAACGTCGCCAGGCGGTCGCCCTTCTCGAGCAGGTCCGCCGCCAGGGGATGGGCCATCACCGGCGCCTTGAGCAGCGACTTCGCCTTAGCCAGCCCCTGGATGTGGTCCACGTCAGCGTGCGACGCGATCAGCGCCTGGCACTTGCTGAACGGGAAATCGAGCTGGCGGATCAGCTCGATGAATTCGTCGGCCGAGTCCTCATAGCCGATGTCGATTAGCCCCCAGGCGGCGTCGTCGTACAGCAGATAAACGCTGCACCCGACCCGGCGACGAGCCTGATGGTTCAGTTCAATGACGTGCGGAAAGAGCGGGGTCCGTTGGAGCATCGTGCACTGGCGGCGCTGGCGGGCAGTTGGGGAAGGTGAAATTCTAGGGGGCCGACACATGCCGGTGCAACCGGCGGCCGCTCGTTGAGTTGCGATGTCGAGAACGAGTCTCAACAATCGCCGGGTGAGGTGAGCACCGCGGCGAGACCTTCGCGGTAGCTCGGATAGGCTAGCCGCACGCGAAGCTCGCGCAGCAGTTTCTCATTGCTAACCCGCCGGTTCGCCCCCGCGCGAAGGGCCACCGGCGAATCAACCGCCGGTTCAGTGAAGGCAGGTGGCGGCGCGCCAATGAGCCGGGCAACCTCCGCGTAGTAGTCGCCGCGAATCACCGACGTACCGTCGCTGACATTGAACACGTGCGGACCGTCCGCGGCTTGCCGTGCGGCGAGCCATGCGTCGGCGGCCACGACAATCCGCGCGGCGTCCTCGACGTGAATGAGGTTCAACCAGCCGGCGCTGGGAGCCGCGATTGGTTCGCCAGCGCGAAGCTTGTCCAGATATGGAATTCGCCCCGGTCCATAGATGCCGGCCAGCCGCAGGATTAAGCTGCGTCCCGCCAGGGCATGGCCGCGAAGAACTTCTTCCGCCGCGAGTGAGGCTTTGCCGCCATCGCGCTGCGGATCGGGCGGCGTTTGCTCGTCTACAAATTCACCGCCGGCCGAGCCATACACGCCGGTCGTGCTGACGTACGCCAGACGGTTGACAGGTGACGGCAGGGCAGTCAAGACATTTTTCAAGCCGTCCGCATAAACGGCGTGAATGCCGGCCCCGCTACCGCGATCAAAGCCAACGGCAAACAGGAGTGAGTCGGCCGCCGGTAGCGTTTTGAGTGTTTGCGGAAGCGTGACATCCGCGACGATCGCTTTGAACCCTTCGGCTCGCAGCACCTCGGCCCGGCTCGCGGAGCGCGTGACCGCGATCACTTCATCGCCGCCAGTTCGCCACAACTTCGCGACACGGTTTCCAAGATAACCGCAACCAAAGATCAATCGCCGTTCGCCCATCAATCCAGCGACTCCGGGGACGACTGCCCACGAGCGCCCGCTTCCAGATACGCCGTCAGCATGATCTGCGCGGCAAGTTGGTCGAGCTTCTCCTTACGCTGCTTTTTCGTCAGCCCGGCGTCAAGCAGATGTCGCTCCGCCTCGCTGCTCGTGTAGCGCTCATCGAAGTACTCAACCGCCACGCCGGTCGTCTGTTCCAGCCAAGCCCCAAACACCCGTGCTTCCGCGGACTTCTGACTCTCGCCGCCGCTCAAGTGTACCGGCAGGCCGACGACGAACCGCGCGATCCGCTCTTCTAGCGCCAATTGCCGAAAGTATTCGGCGTCCAACCGCTCGCTCCGCCGCACGTACGTTTCATACGGCCCCGCAATGCCGACCGTCAAATCAGCGGTCGCAATGCCGATGCGAACCGTGCCGAAATCAATGCCAGCGATGCGAGTGGAGGAAGACGCCACG
>JAICUM010000339.1 GCA_025935855.1 Pirellulales bacterium
AGGAGCCTCGCCCTCCCATTTCACGTTAATCTACCGGCATACGGCTTCGTCCAGGTTCAGGATCACCAGGGAAACGTTTGTTAGCGAGGCTTGTTGGACGGCGTCGAGCTTGTCGTTGCGCGGCGATTCGCCGACGGCGAGCAGCGACTCGGCCGCCTTGGGTTCGTCCTTGAAGGATTCCAACTGGCGTTGGTATTCGCCCGCTAGTATTTCCGCTTCATGTGCATTTGGCTTGCGGGCGACGACCAGCTCGAAGACGCGCTCGATGCACGTCGACGTATCGCTGCTGCACTCCAGGGTGACGCGCTCGGCGATCTTTCGTGCCGCTTCTACGAACGTCGGGTCATTCAAGAGCACCAACGCTTGCAGCGGCGTGTTGGTCCGCTCGCGGCGTACGGTGCAGACCTCGCGGCTCGGCGCGTCCAGGGCGTTCAGATTCGGCGGCGGGACGGACCGCTTCCAGAACGTGTACATCGTGCGGCGATACAAATCGGCGCCGTGGTCTTGCACGAAGAGCTGCGCCGAAAAGTGGTAGTTGTGCTTCTGGTGGGCGAGCTCGCCCCACAGATCGCCGGGTTGATACGGCTTCACGCTCGGTCCGCCGATGCGGTTGTCCAAGAGGCCGCTGGTCGAGAGCGCGAGGTCGCGAATCATCTCGGCGGGCATGCGGAACCGCGCGCCGTGGGCGAGCAGCTGGTTGTCCGGGTCGCGCGTGATGAGCTCCGGCTTCGCTGCGGCCGATTGCTGATATGCGTCGCTGGTGACGAGCAGCCGCACCATGTGCTTCATGTCCCAGCCGCTGTCCATGAATTCGACCGCGAGCCAATCGAGCAGATCCGGGTTCGCCGGGAACTGGCCCTGCAGGCCGAAGTCCTCGGAGGTCTTCACGATGCCCGTGCCGAAGAGCATCTGCCACAGGCGATTGACCGTGACGCGGGAGGTGAGCGGGTGGTCGCGCGACACGAGCCAGTTGGCGAGCGTGAGCCGGTTCGCCGGGGCCCCGGCGGGGAGCGGCGGCAGGGCGGCGGGGGTCGTCGCCGTTAGCTCTTCTTTCGGTGCGCTGTATTGGCCGCGCTCCAGGCGGAAAGTTTTTCGCGGCGGCGACAGCTCGTGCATGACCATCGTCGTGGGGATTTCGCTCTTCAGCTTGGCGAGAGCGGCGCGCTTGTCCGCCAGGTTGCGGGCCAGCGATTGGTACGGTTCGTCTCGCAGCACGTTCGCGCGGAAGTAAGCCTGGAGCGCGACCGCTTGATCAGCGGTTCTTGACTTCGCATCTTTGTTGAGAAGGGCCTGCACGTTCGGCGGCGGCGCCACGGGCGTCGTGGGATCGAACGCGAACTGGAACTGCCACTCCCAGCCGTAGTTCACAAGCTTCACCAGCAGCTCGTTCGAGCCCTTTTTCAGCGGTAGCTCCAGCTCGTGCTGAGCCGGCTTGAAGACTTCTTCTTTCGTGCGCTGCCAGAGCCGCTCGCCGTTGAGCCAGACTTCGACGGCGTCGGTCGTGCCCAAACGCACGCGAACCGTCGCGTCGTCGTCCGCCTCGAGCGTTCGCACGAGATACACCGCCGACGCATCGCCGCCGAACTCGGCCATCTTGCCGTCGATAAGCTGCGGCGCCGGTGCCCAGCCGTGCTCCCCATCCTGGTCGCGGTACTTGGCGTCGAGCTTCACCGGCGAGGCGATGTCGAACGTCTGGGCAATCGCGATCTCCGGCGTATCGACGCCGAGCGGGCCCCATTGATGCCAGTCGCTGGGCCGAACGCGGCCAGCGTCCTTGGTGTCGTGCTCCTTCGCGTCGCGCAGCGTGCGTTCCCAATCGTCCTGCGCTTCGCTCAGCCTGGTGTCCATCGCGGCGAGCGTCGCCTCATCCGCCTTGATCGCGGCGTTGAGTTTCTTCCGCTGGTGCTTCTGCTCGTCGCTCGGCACTTCCATCATCGGCTTCGCGTTGCCGCGCTGGCCGTCGAGGCCGTTCTCGTCGATGTTGTTAAAGAAGGCGTAGAACTCGAAGAATTCCTTCTGCGTGATCGGGTCGTACTTGTGGTCGTGGCAGCGAGCGCAGCCCATGGTGAGGCCCATCCACACCGTGGCGGTCGTCACCACGCGGTCCACGACGTACTCGACGTGGTACTCTTCGGGGATGGCGCCCCCTTCGAAGTTGATGGGATGATTGCGGTTGAACCCCGACGCAACCTTTTGCTCGACCGTAGCGTGCGGCAGCAGATCGCCCGCGAGCTGCCAGACGGTGAACTTATCGAACGGCAGGTTCTCGTTGAACGCCTTGATCACCCAATCGCGCCATGGCCACATGTCGCGCTGCGGGTCGATGTGATAGCCGTGCGTGTCCGCATAACGCGCGGCGTCCAGCCACTCCATCGCCATGCGTTCTCCATAGTGCGGCGACGCGAGCAGCCGATCGACAAGCCGCGCGTAGGCGTCTGGCCGCTCGTCGGCGAGGAACTCGGCAATCTCGGCGGGCGTCGGCGGGAGGCCGGTGAGGTCCAGGGTCAGACGACGAATGAGCGTTCGCTTGTCGGCTCGCGGCGCCGGCGCGAGGCCTTCTTGCTTCAGCTTGGCACGCACGAATGCGTCGATCGGATTCGCGTCGCTGCTTTCAGGAACCGCCGGACGCTTCAGCGGAATAAACGACCAGTGCGGCTCATACGGCGCCCCTTCGGCGATCCACCGGGTGAGCAGCTCGATCTGCTGCTTCGTGAGCGTCTTGTGCGAATCAGCCGGCGGCATCCGCATGTCGGCGTCCTCGGCCGTGATCCGGGCGACCAGTTCGCTCTCGTCCGGCTTTCCCGGCACAATGGCGTGCGAGCCGGATTCGAGTTCCGCCAGCGCGTGATGCCGCTCGTCCAACCGCAGCCCGCCGGCCCGCCGCTTCTCGTCCTGGCCGTGGCAGAGGAAGCAGTTCTGCGAGAGGATCGGGCGGATATCGCGGCTGAAGCGCAAGGGTGTCTTCGCGGCCGCCATTTCCCCCGCCGCCGCAATGCACCACGAGCAGCACGCCGCCGCGACGATGGGCGCGAAAAGAAGAAGCCGACGAAGGACAGCGAAGGTGTTCAAACGAGTCCGCCTGCAAGATGAAGGGCCGCTGCGGCAGCCAGGTAAGCGCAATCCATTGTAGCCAGAACGGGCCTAAAACAAACCGGTTCACCCGTCATCGCCGCGTTTTTAGCAGGCGGGCCTTCACGACGCGCTATGGTGGACGATAAGGTCCGCGTCGTTCTTACTCGTGGCCGACTACTCGTTGTTGCGAACCTTTCATTTCCGTCTCCTGTCACCGCTATCGGAAAGTCTCTCTTCGCGAAGGAAGTGTATCATGTCGCGAACATTAAACGAAGAATCATCCTTTCGAGCCCATGAGCAAGCGCCGGCAGGGATACCCCTCTGAAACGCAGGTAAAGGCCGGCACGCGGGTGGTTCATGTCGACAAGCTGCTGGAAGAGAAGCTTGGCCGCAACGACCTTTGCCCGTGCGGCAGCGGCAAGCTGTTTAGGAACTGCTGCCTGAAGTCGGGCCGGTTTTGACGGCAGCAACCGGGATCACTACTTTTAGGGAGTAGCCATCGACGCGATTGAGGGGCCGCGTCCGCCGACGCGCGCCCCTTCCTTTTGGCCTGGAATGAATCTGAGAAATGATTCGCCCTACGGGTGGCACTGCCATGTACAAGTACAAGAGATGGACGGACCCCAGTTTTCGCATTCGCCTGGCGAACGGGCTGAATCGATTCGCCTTCCGGATGTTCGACCGGTTGTGCGCTGAGCTTCCGCGCCGCAACCTGGTGATGTCGCCCAGCGGCCTGGCGACGCTGCTGGCGATGTCGCATTTGGGGGCAAAAGGCCGGACGCGTGACGAGCTCGCGCAGGTGCTTGAGTATTCGTTGGATGAAGACAAACGGCGGCGAGCGTTTCGCGAGCTTCGCGAGTCGCCGATTCCCGGCGGGATCGAGTTTCGCTCGGCGAGCCGGCTGTGGGGCCAGCAGTCGTACCATTTTTTGGAGGAGTTTCTCCACGAGACGAAAGAGCAGTTTGGGGCGGAGCTTTGCCGGTTGGACTTTGCCAACAATGCCGAGGCGGCCCGGCGTGCAATCAACAGCTGGGTCGAGGAGCAGACTGCCCATCGCATCAAAGATCTGCTGCCGGCGGGACAACCAAGCGAATTGGCCCGACTGGTGTTGACTAGCGCCGTGTACTTTTTGGGGAGCTGGGAAGCGCCCTTCGAGGAGAAAGACACGCACGAGGCGCCGTTCTCCGTCAGCGAGGGAAATGCTGTCATCGTTCCGATGATGCATCAGACCGAAGAGTTCGATTACGGGGCGTCCGAGCATTTCGCGTTTGTCCAGTTGCCCTACGCAACGTCCTACGAATCTGAGGCAGGAGGTGATTTCGCGATGCTCGTCGTCCTGCCGAATCCTGAGTATGACATTGGCGAGGTCGTGCGGCATCTCAGCGAGAGCGGCATGGACGGCCTGCCGCAAGCTCAGCGCCGCAAGGTCATCACGTATGTGCCTCGGTTTCGCCTGGAGAACGACTTCTCTTTAGCCGCGCCACTGCAAGCCTTGGGCGTTCGCGACGCGTTCTCAGTGGAAACGGCGGACTTTTCCGGGATGTCCGACGATCCGGAGGGACTCTTCATCTCCGACGTCGTGCAGAAGGCGTTCATCGAGGTGAATGAAGCCGGCACCGAGGCGGCCGCCGGTACGGCCACAATGGACTACGGAAGCACAGTGCCGAGGATTCCGCCGCCGCCGGTGGAATTCCGGGCTGATCGCCCGTTTCTGTTCCTCATTCGCGACAGTTCCACCGGCCTGGTGCACTTCGTGGGGCGATACCTGGGCCCGAGGGGTTAGCGAAACAGCGGATCCGTAACGGCCCGAACCTGATGTTCTCCATTGGCGCCCATGTGGCGGCTCGGAAGCGCGTACAAGGGACTCATCGACGCGGTACATCCGGCGGAGCCGCGTTGCGGTTCAATCGCGCCGCGCACAGGAGAAATCAAGCGCCCCCGGCAGGAATCGAACCTGCGACACACGGTTTAGGAATGCCTTGACGCCCTGCGGGTAAGTTTCGAATGGCCTTAGAACCGCGGAATTCCCGGGTCAGCCTTGCAGCTCGGTCCCGCCAAAAGACCGCCTTGCATCCGAACGTGGGTACACGTTTCCAAACTGTACCCACATGACCCGACCTCACATTGTGTGGTAACTGAGCATAGCGTCGGCCCACGCCTCCTCCGCAGCTTATTCATTCACGTCCCACAGTCGGAAGTGAATAGTCCAGGGAAATTCTCTTCTCACCCAAGCTGCGGCGGCGTGCAGCCTTACGTCCAATTCGCAAAGAATTAGCGTCGCCCCTTTGCGTCATTTCCCTATAGGGCGTACGGCCACAAACACAGCGAAGCTTGGCGACGTCCGCCACTAC
>JAICUM010000780.1 GCA_025935855.1 Pirellulales bacterium
CCGCAGACCAGCGTGACCAGGCCCGCTGCAGTGGAGATGTCCCCGCCCAGCAACTCCCCCGCTGCCCGCACCACCAGCGGATAGGCCGGCGACGTAAACACGCCCCGTTTCGATCGGATAGTCCTGCATGATGCGGAGCGTGATTCCTGCAATCAAGGAGGGCTCGCCTTGGCCGCGGCGTTGCTCCCTGTCGTTGAACCAGTTCCAGCACTTCGACGGGTTCGCCGACTGCGGTTGCGCAGGATAGGCAACGAAGAAGCCATGTTCTTCGGCGCACTCGTTCATCCGTGTGCCCGTCGCGAAGTCATCGGGCGATTGCTTACAGCCGTGCAACATTACCAAGAGGGGCAACGCTTCTCCCTTGAAGCGGCTCGGCACGTACAGCTTGAATTTTCGGGTACCGGCCCCGTTAGTGAACTCATGACTCTCAAACGTCGCACCTGACGGCAGAATGGGCGGTTTTGTGCGAGCAGCCATGCCCTCGCGACCGCCCGCCCTTTTCGGCATACGCAAGCGATCCAGAAGCCCGCCGCGACCCCTGGTCAGTGGGGGAACTGCCTCGCCGCGCGGTCTTTCGGCGACCTCCGGACTCACCAGCGGCGTTGTCCATGCGCCGGTTTGGCTGGAAGGCGGCACCATGTCGATTACGCTCGCTCTTTCCTTACTTTCTCTCCGATTAACAGGCGCTCCCTTTTCCCGTGGCGTGCCGCGCAGGACGGCCATTGCCTCCTCGAGTTTGCCTTCGCGGGTGAGCCGGAGGGCCTCCATCATGTCAACGCTGGGAAGCAACATTTGATCTCCTAAGGATTCGGCGAAGCAACGGCAGGGCTGCCGCAGCGTGAGCGATGCCGACGCTCAACGGGTTCGATCGCTCAGTGCCGCCTTGACTTCTGGGCTGGCCTGAAGAGCGCCGAGAACCTGGATGGAGGCGATCGTCGCCTTTGCCAGATCGGTGGAGACGTCTGATTCGATGACCGCCAACCCCAGAACCTGGATGTGAAGTGTTTCGCCGGCCGCCCGGAGCTTCTCGAGTTCCGCCTTGGTGACGTGGCGCAAGCCAAGATCGAGTTGACGTCGCGCAACGGACTGCTTCACTGCGTCAGTGTGACGGTCGAGTTGGGTGCGGATGGCCGTCCGGATGAAATCGGAGCGATTGGAGTAGAAGCCTTCTCGGACCAAAAGATCGATGTGGCCAAGATCGACAAAGCCGAGATTTATCGTGATTTTCTCGCTATCCGCGGTCGGACTTAGTTTTCGCTCCATATACCATCCCCATACCATCCTGATGGATGGTAAGTGGAGATTCGGCCTAGGATTGCAAGCTGGGGCGGGCCATCCTTTCGGGGTCATGCACCGGGAAATCAGCCCCCGCGACGCGGAAAAGGCAGCGAAGCTGGAATTTTCTCCCGACATCCGCGAAGGGTAGGACAAGCGGTAGTCTCGTTGGCCGACCGGCCCGCAGCCAGCACGAGCACAGTATCGCCCTTGACGATCTTGGCGTTCTCCGCCGCCATGTAGTCGGTCGAAAAGATGTCGGAGAGGAATAGCACCTGTTCGTCGCTCAGACTATCGGGCACCTTGATCGGGCCGACGTCGGCGTAGGGCACGCGCAGCCTGCCCACCGGGAAGCCGCCGTACGCGTGGCTGTTGCCGAACAGGCCCGCCGTCGTGTAACCGACCTGCTTGGCCAATTCCTTCTCGGGGTTGCTGTGCTCGCACAGGGAATAGTTGCCCCATAGGCATTGGCGGCATTCGCCCCAGGAGATGGTGAACGG
>JAICUM010000782.1 GCA_025935855.1 Pirellulales bacterium
AAGCCCGCTGGCACGTCTACGAACCCGCCGGCCGCGACAACGCCCGCCAAGGCGCCATCGATGCCTTCGGCCAGGACGTGCAGCCGCTCTACAACTTCGCGAGTGCCGACGTCGTGCTCGCGCTCGACGCCGATGTCTTCTGCCACGCCGGCGCCGGCGTGCGCTACTCGCGCGACTTCATGAACCGCCGCGGCGTCGAGAACCAAGGCGATCCCAATCGGCTCTACGCCATCGAATCGACGTACACGCCCACCGGCGCGGCCGCCGATCACCGTCTGCCGCTCGCCCCCAGCCAAATCGAAAAGTTCGCTCAAGCCCTCGCCAACCTCCTCGGCGTCGCCGGCGTCACAAACGCCACGCCGCCCTCCGGGGTGAACGAAAAGTGGCTCGCCGCCCTCGCCGCGGATCTCACTGCACACCGCGGCCGCTCCGTTGTCCTAGTCGGCGACCACCTGCCTCCCGCCGTGCATACGCTCGCCCACGCCGTCAACAACCAACTCGGCAATGTCGGCGCCACCGTCAACTACATTTCGCCCATCAGCGGCGAAACGGTCGATTCGCTCGGCTCGCTCCGCGAACTCACCGACGATCTGAACGCCGGCCGCGTCAATCTGCTACTCATCCTCGACGCGAACCCGGTGTACGACGCTCCGCCGTCGCTCGCCTTCGCCGCCGCCCTCCGCAAAGCCAAAACCGCCGTCCACTTCGGCCTGTACAACAACGAAACCGCCGAGCTCTGCCCCTGGCACATTCCCGCCACGCACTTCCTCGAATCCTGGAGCGACGCCCGCGCCTACGATGGCACGGCCGCCATCGTTCAGCCGCTCATCGCCCCGCTGTACGAGGGCAAGACCGTTCACGAAGTGCTCTCCGCCCTCATCGATCAAACGCCCCAGTCCAGCTACGACCTCGTCCGCGCCACGTGGCAGCGCGAGTTTGGCGACCGCTTCGAAGAACGCTGGCGCGCCGCCCTCCGCGACGGCCTCATCGCCGACACGCAATCCCAGCCAATCACGCCAACGCTTAGCCGCGAGCCAGCGGCTCGCGGAAGCAGCGCAACCGAGACTGCCCTGCCAACTGATCCTAATACATTTGAAGTCATCCTCCTCCCCGACCCCTCCATCCAGGACGGCCGCTACGCCAACAACGCCTGGCTCCAGGAACTTCCCAAGCCGCTCACCAAGCTCACCTGGGACAACGCGGTCCTCATGTCCCCCGCCACCGCCGAAAAACTCGGCGTCGCCACCGAAGACATCGTCCAGCTCCAGGCCAACGGCCAATCTATCGCCGGCCCCGCGCTCGTCGTCCCCGGCCACGCCGACGGCGCCCTCACCTGCCACCTCGGCTATGGCCGCACGCGCGCCGGCCGCATTGGCACGAAGATCGGATTCAACGCCTACCTACTCCGCACCGCCGACAGCGGCCCAATCATCCGCAACGTCAAGCTCACCAAAACCGGCGACCGCCTCGCCTTGGCCCGCACGCAAAAGCATCACGAAATCGACGGCCGCAACATCGTCCACCAGGCCACGCTTGCCGGCTACCAGGCCGACCCGCACTCCGTCCTCCCCGAAGCACTACGCGAAGAGCTCCCCACCCTCCTGCCGGAGTACGCCTACAACGGCTTCAAGTGGGGCATGGCGATCGACCTCACCAAATGCATGAACTGCAACGCCTGCGTCGTCGCCTGCCAGGCCGAGAACAACGTCCCCATCGTCGGCAAGGAGCAAGTCATCCGCAGCCGCGAAATGCACTGGCTCCGCGTGGACGTGT
>JAICUM010000385.1 GCA_025935855.1 Pirellulales bacterium
CGTCGTTCCGCAAGCGCCGCCCGCGTTAGTCGAGGAGATTCCGCCTGACCAGCGGCCGGCAGGCGACAATGTCGCTTGGATTCCCGGTTACTGGGGCTGGGACGATGAGCGTAATGATTTCCTCTGGATTAGCGGCGTCTGGCGCTCCTTGCCGCCTGGCCGACAGTGGGTGCCAGGTTATTGGTCCCAGTCTGGGCCAGGCGCCCAATGGACCAGCGGCTACTGGGCGGACGCCGAGATTAACGAGATTGAGTATCTCCCTGAACCGCCAGCCACGATGGAGTCAGGTCCCAACATTGCCGCGCCGAACCCAGGGAATATCTGGCTGCCTGGCTATTGGGATTGGCAGCAGAACCGCTATGCGTGGCGTCCCGGATACTGGGCCGAGGGCAATCAGAACTGGGATTGGGTGCCGGCGCATTACGTCTGGACGCCGAGCGGATATGTTTTTGTCAATGGCTACTATGACTACGACGTTCCTCGCCGCGGCATCGTCTTCGCGCCCGTCTACTTTAACGGCGGACTCCGTACTCAGCCCGGTTTCATCTATTCCCCTTCGGCCGTGATCAACTCGAGCGTGTTCGAGCGTCATCTCTTTGTTCGCCCAAACTACGGGCACTATTACTTCGGCGACTATTACGGCTCGAATTACGCGAACGCGGGCTTCTCGCCTTGGTTTGCCTACCAGTCTAGCCGTCTTGGCTACGATCCGATTTACGCCAACCAGCGATGGCAGAATCGAAACAACCCGGCATGGGATCAACAACTTGCCGCCAACTTCGACAAACTCCGCCGCAATGAGAACGCTCGTCCGCCCCGAACTTGGGCTTCACAAGCCACACTCCGCGGACAGACTACGGCAGGCAATCAAAGAGACATCGCGGTCGCCGCCCGTCTTTCGGAGCTGACAAAGCAGCAAGAGGGCCGGCGCCAATTCCAATCGGTGGGCGCTGCCGAGCGGCAGCAGCTTGATGAGCGGAGACAGCAGTACCGGAATTATTTGCAACAGAGACAGCAATCCGAGGCGCGCGAGGCTATTGCCGGCAGCAGCGATGCTACGGCAGAGGCCGCAGTGCGGCGAACAATTGCACGGTCTCCCTTCATCGCACTGCCTAGCGACAAGTTGGGCAGGGACTATACACCGCCGCCACGGCATCCGCTTCCCAATCCGGATTCCCAGATCCAGCCTCATTCCAGAACTCGGCCGGGCTCGTCGGGCCTGCAACCCGGCTTTCACCGTGGGGGAGGAAGTGGGTCAGACCGCAAGCAAGTGCATCCGCAGCTTCAAGACGCGAAATCAGACCACGGGAACGGCGGGTTCAAGGGGGGAACGCAACAGCAAGGCCCAAGCGCCAACAGCGGAGCGCGCGCGGTCGGGCCGCCGCAGCAAAACCCTTCGCAAAATAAGCTGGACGACAAAAACAAGAAGAAGTGAACTGGCAGGCCGGCGGCATGCAGTCTTCCGACGATATGAGTTACCCTCCCGCACATCACTCCGTGGATGACCTCGCGCAACTGGAATGACATCGTGTTTGGGCTGCGTGGTTGTCGCGAGGTCATCCGCAGTTATTTGTGCGCTCCTTAACTTATGTCGTCCGCCGTCACGATCCGCGGCCATGACATCGTCAGTTACCTAACCTTCTGTGGCACGCTCATTAGCACACTGTGCAAGTGGCTCGTACGGGATAGTTTCCGCCGCAGTGGTTGCCGGCGCTCTCTACTTCGGCCGTGACATTTTGCTGCCTTTCGCGTTTGCCGCTCTTCTGAGCTTCCTGTTAGCGCCGCTCGGAGAGCCGCTCGAGATATGGAAGGTTGCGGGCATCCCGTCAGTATTCGTGCTAGTGAGCGCTGCCTTTATATTGTTCGCGGGACTTGCGTTTGTACTAGGCCTGTCCTGCCTCAGTCGGAAGTGGAATTCTCCTTGACGTGCGTTAGCATAACGACCGCAGGAGGAATTCCTCATGAGCACCGATTCATCCGGTTCGTCGCGTCGTGGGCGGCGGACGTTTACGGCGCAGCAGAAGGTGGCGCTGGTGAAGCGTCACCTGTTGGAGGGCGTCGCCGTGTCGGACCTGTGCGACGAAGCGCAGATCACGCCGACGCAGTTCTACCAGTGGCAGAAGCAGCTCTTCGAGGGCGCCGCGGCGGCGTTCCAGAAGCCGCCAGGCAAGATCTGTGGGCCGTCGCCTGTCGAGCGTCGCGTCGCGCATCTTGAGCAGCGCCTGGCGACCAAGAACGAGGTGATCGCCGAACTGACCGAGGAGAACGTCCGCTTAAAAAAAGTCGATGGCCTGCTCTGACCGGGCGGTGGGTCGAGCCCGACGTGCGGGACGAGGTCGTCGACTACGTTCGCCAGAAGCACCAGCGGACGGAACTTCCCGCGAAGCAACTCGTGAAATGGCTGGGGATCGGCATGAGCAAGTTTTACGACTGGCAAGCGCGGTACGGCAAAATCAACGAGCACAACGCCCTCGTGCCCCGCGACCACTGGCTGGAAGCCTGGGAGAAGGAGGCGATCCTCTCCGGCGACGCCGCGCGTCCGCTGGAGGGCTACCGCCGGCTGACGTACCTGATGCTCGACGCCGACCAAGTCGCGGCCAGGTAAGGCGACGGTCTACCGCGTGCTGAAGGAGGCGGGCCGATTCGACCGCTGGAATCGCCCCGATTCCGCCAAGGGCAGCGGCTTCGTGCAGCCGCTTCTGCCGCATGACCACTGGCACGTCGACGTGAGCTACGTCAACGTCTGCGGGACGTTTTACTACCTCATCGGCGTGCTCGACGGCTGCAGCCGCTTTATCGTCCACTGGGAGCTGCGGGAGTCGATGAAGGAGGCCGACGTCGAAATCGTGCTGCAGCGGGCCCGGGAACAGTTCCCCGGCGCGACGCCGCGGATCATTAGCGACAACGGACCGCAATTCGTCGCCCGCGACTTCAAGGAGTTCATCCGCATCAGCGGCATGACCCACGTCCGGACGAGTCCCTACTATCCGCAGAGCAACGGCAAGATCGAACGGTGGCACGGCACGCTCAAGCGAGATTGCATTCGCCCGAACGTCCCGCTGTCGCTGGAAGAGGCGCGACGGCTCGTCGCCAAGTTCGTCGCGGACTACAATCACGCGCGGCTGCACTCGGCGATTGGCTATGTCACGCCGGCCGACAAGCTCGCCGGCCGAGAGACGGCGATCTTCGCCGAGCGCGACCGGAAGCTCGCGCTGGCGCGAGAGCGACGTGCGGCAAGGCGCCGAGAAGCCATGGCGAAAGCCGCTTGCGAAAGCGGAACACAGAGAAAGGCTAGCGGGTCCAGGGGCGGCAATGAGCCCCTGGTCTGCGTGAACGCAAATAACTCCGACGCGGCGACCGCCGCTCCGCAGCTCGTAGAAGCTTGAAATCTTAGCAACCTTTTAACCCGCTAACGCCAGGAAGCGAAAACTCCATTTCACGCTGAACCAGGACAGGAGGATAAACTCAAGCTCGACATGGCTGAGTACAAATTTGTCCATTGTGTGAATGATTGCCTTCGCGGCAGATATGGAGCCGCGATGGTTGCATGGGAGACACCCGCGGGCATGCAGCTGGTTCGACTTCGTGAAGCTCCGAATCCAAACTCCTCGAAGCCGGCGAGAAAGGGACGAAAAAAAAGCCGACGCGGTTAATCGCTTGGAGGCGATTAACCGCGTCGGCTTACTCGTTAACGAGCCTCCCCTTCATTAGGGCTGCTCTTCATGTAGTTGACCGAAAGAAGATCGACCTGCCGGATCGCTTCTCAGGACGGCATTTCGTTCATTCAACAGAAATCATACACCTGCGTGGTTCGATTGGCAACTGACAGAGGTTACGAGAACTGGTTCAATAAACATCCGTGACGAGCGTGCAGGCCGCAACGTCGTTAGTTGTAAGGCAAGAAAAGCGAGACGGGACAGCTGCTTCCATCACCGTGTGACTCAACCTTTCCCAAGATGCATGCTAAGTATACGGCTACCTGTCGATCGTCGGCGTATACGGAAAGCAAGCGTTCCGAAGGCGAGTAAAATGACCGCCCGAGGTTCTGGAATAGTGGACGAATTACGGGTTGCGGCGCCTTCAGAGTGAGCTTGCACGCTGGCAAGCGTCTTGCCTAAATTCGTCTTCCATACGGCTAAATGCCCCACCGTGTATTTGCTACCAACGCCTTGTTGCCAGACGAGGAAGTCGGCTCCGTCAACGACGCCGTTTCCGTTGTAATCGCCCGGGAGTTCGCCCAAGACCACGTAATTCCCGACGACAGAAACTTTCAGCGAGGTGACGCCGTCAGTCGCCGTCACGCGTCCTCCCACCACGTTGGAAAACATGCCGCTGATTGGTTGGTTGGAGCTGGCGATAATCAAGGAATCTGCCGCGGTTGGCAGAAAACCGCCCAACCGCACGACGCTTAACGTGCCGCCCAGATTCAGCGGAACGTCGCCTGCCTCAGATAGAAAGTCATGGTCCATGCCCTGATGCACGCCGCCGATCTCGATCTGAAGGAGTGAGGAGGGAGCAAGCGTCAGGTCTCCATTGATGGCTAGTGCTCCGGCAGACAAGCCAGGAGCGACTGTGGCAGAGTTGGCCACATTCGCTGTAATGGTGCCGACGCCTTCGACTCGGCCTCCTGTGACCGTTATGGTATTTAGCGTAGTGTTCATCAATGTCGTAATCGTGCCGCCGTCGCTGACCCGCGTGGTTCCGGCAGTTTGCGTGTATCCCAGAGGCACTGCCAGCACGCCGCCGCTCTTAGCCTCAAGCGTACCGGCGTTGGCGAAGCTGGTGACTGGGTTAATGGTGAGAGTCCGTCCGCTGATCTGCGAGGAGATCAGTCCGTTGTTGGTGAGCGCCATGGCGGCGTTGTAGCCGAAGCC
>JAICUM010000548.1 GCA_025935855.1 Pirellulales bacterium
ACAAAATTTTTACCACCTGGGCGCCTACAACCTCGCCGCGCCCGACGGCCTGGAATCAACCCTGATGAACGGCGCCGTCCTCCCGAACGGCCAGCGGCTGTACCTCACGAGCATCGACCGCGCCGTGATCGCCGACCTTGGCTATCCGATGGCCGCACTTCAGCCTGGCGACTTCAACGCCGACGGCCTGGTGAACGCGGCCGACCTGTTTCAATGGAAAGCCGCCCGCGGCACGGCCGGCGCCGACGCCAATCTCGACGGCCACACCGACGGCGCCGATTTCCTCCTCTGGCAGCGGCATTCAGCCGGCTCGGCCGTCGCCGCCACGGCTGCAATTCCCGAACCTATGGCAGCCATCCTCGCCGTCATGGCTGTTACATGCTCGTTACACATCCGGCGCCGTCGCCGGGCCCTACAATAGAGCGTCCAATTTGGCCAACCGGACGCTAGCTCGTGCCGGCTGATCAGCCGCGGGGCGCTAGCCCCCGGTTCTGAACATCTTCGCACCGTGGGCAGTAGGTCGATGGCATCACGAATTCTCGGTGCGATTGTCACCACGGCGATTATTTCGCAAGCTTCGTGTTACGCCGCGGAGATTACCGACGCGGATTACGCCGCGCACGTGGCTACACTCAAGCAGCAACTGCCGGACGGCTTTTCAGTGTTCATCGAGCGCCCCTTCATCGTCGCCGGCGACATGCCGGCCGACAAAGTGCAGGCTTCCTGCGAACGAACCGTCCGCTGGGCCGTCACGAAACTCAAAGCCGAGTACTTCTCACGCGAACCTGCCGAAATTCTCACCATCTATCTATTCAAAGACGACGACAGCTACCGCCGCAACGCCAAACTGCTGCTCGACGACGAGCCGACGACGCCCTACGGCTATTACTCGCACGCCCACAAAGCGCTCGTCATGAACATCGCCACCGGCGGCGGCACGCTGGTGCATGAGATCGTCCATCCCTACATCCACGCCAACTTCCCGCGCTGCCCCGCGTGGTTGAACGAAGGCCTCGGCTCGCTCTATGAGCAATCCGCCGAACGGAAGGGCCGCATCATCGGCCTCACGAACTGGCGGCTCGCGGGCTTGCAGCGCGCGATCAAAGCCGGCAGAGTGCCTCCATTCAAGCAACTGACTAGCACAACGGACGACGAGTTCTACAACAAGGACAAAGGCACAAACTATGCCCAAGCGCGCTACCTGTGCTACTACCTGCAGGAGCACGGCCTGCTCCGCAAGTTCTATCACAACTTCGTCGCCAACCAGCGCGACGATCCCACCGGCTACCACACACTCGTTAAAACACTCGGCGAGCGCGACATGGACGCGTTCCAAAAGAAATGGGAAGCGTATGTGCTGAGCCTACGCTTCCCGTGACGACAAGCTTCGCGACATGCCAAACGCGCACGCCGCCGCCAGCACCGTCAGAACGATTCCTTCCTTCCATTCCTTGAACAGCAAATAGCCAAGCCCAAACAGCGCCGCATACACCAGCGTGCAGCCCAGCAGCCAATTAATAAATTGCTGCCGTAGGCTATCGGTGATCACCACTGCCTCGCCCGCTGGCAGCCGCTCCGCCACCGGCCGCCATCCCGGCCCCGCCGGCCGCGAGAGGGCATAGAACTTCTCGAGCGTCTCCCACGGCTCCGGCCGCGTCGCGAACGTGGCGATCAGCCACGCCGCCGTCGTGACGCCCACGGTCGTCAGCATCAAATACGCAAACTCCCGCGGCTCGTCGGAATTCCACGCAGGTCCGCCGCGCTGCAGCCAAATGGAAACGGCCGCCGCCACGGCCATCGCCGTCACCTCCGACCAGGCGTTGATCCGCCACCAATACCATCGCAGCAAGTACACCGTGCCGGTTCCGGCGCCCGTCACCATGAGCAGCTTCCAGGCTCCGGCGATCGACTCCAGCGTGAAGTACACGCCGATCGACGCCAGCATCAGCAGCACCGTCGTCGCCTGCGAGACGATCACGTAATGCCGCTCGCTCGCCTCGCGCTTCACGAACGGCCGGTAAAAATCGTTGATCACATACGAGGCGCCCCAATTCAAATGCGTGGCGATCGTCGACATATACGCTGCCGCGAACCCCGCGATCATCAGCCCCCGCAGATGCACCGGGAACACGTTCTCGTCCATGAACATCCGAATGTACGCCGACTCCCGGTCCTTGCCGGCCATCAACTCGGGGTACAGCACCAGCGCCGCCAGCGCGGTGAGAATCCACGGCCAAGGCCGCAGCGCGTAGTGGGCCACGTTGAACCACAACGTCGCCAGCACGCCATGCCGCTCGTTCCGCGCCGAGAAAATCCGCTGCGCCACATAACCGCCGCCGCCGGGCTCGGAGCCCGGATACCACGTGGACCACCAAATGACGCACAAATACGTCATCAGCGTGATCATCGGCATCCACGCCGAGTCGAGCGGTGGCAGAAAATCCAGCCGCGAGCCCGAAAGCCCGCTGGTCGAATCCATCGCCACGACTTTCGACTTCAGCTCGTCGATGCCCCCGACCGCCTGCACGGCGAACACCGCCAGCACAATGACCATCGTCATCTTCAGCGCGAACTGCAGCGCGTCGGTCACCAGAATGCCCCACAGCCCGGCCAGCGTCGTGTAAAACGCCGTGAAGGCCAAAATGCCGATCAGCATCGCCAGCGCCGCGCCTTGGCTCACGCCCAGCGAGGTCACGAGCACCGTCATCATGGCCTTGTTCACCCAGCCGAGAATGATGCAGTTGATCGGCACGCCGAGATACAAGGCCCGGAAGCCACGCAAGAACGCCGCCGGCTTCCCCGAGTACCGGAGCTGAGCGAACTCGACGTCGGTCATCACGCCGGCCCGCCGCCACAGCCGGGCGTAGAAAAATACGGTGAGCATCCCGCTCATCAGGAAGCTCCACCACAGCCAGTTCCCCGCGATGCCATTTTTGGCGACGAATCCCGTCACCGCCAGCGGCGTGTCGGCGGCGAACGTGGTGGCCACCATCGACGTGCCGCTTAGCCACCACGGCGCGTCGCGGCCCGACAAGAAGAACTCGCGCAGGCTGCCGCTCGCCCGACGGGCGTAATACACGCCGATCGCCAGATTCGCGGCAAAATACGCGGCAATCATCAGCCAGTCGAAAACGCCCAGTCCCATGGCGTCCCATTGTGAACGACACGCCGCCAATCTCCTGGGTCGCGTGCCGGGGTCGGGTGTCTTTGGCGACTGGGTGCTTTCTATTTGAATCGACGTCCCCAGACGCAAAAGACTCCCGACCCCTTCCACGTTAAACTACCTGAAGCGGATTCTGTTCCACGAACGCCTCCTCAGAAC
>JAICUM010000522.1 GCA_025935855.1 Pirellulales bacterium
CCGACGCGAACCCGATCGCGCTGTAGTTGCCCGCCAAGTGCGCCGTGGTGAACGTCGCGCCGCCCGCCATCAGCGCCTTGGAATTGAAGTCCGGGAAATTCAAGTCCCCGTTCACCGTCACCCCCGTCAACGTCCCGCCCGTGCCGGTGAGGGTGATCGGCACGGTGGCATTGACCGTACTGTTGGCGATGGTTCCACCCGCGAGGCTGAAGGCTCCCGCCGCAAGATTGATGGCTCCGATAGTCGTGAGCGTTCCAGACGTATGGCTCACCGTGGCATTGGCAGAACTGAGCGCCAGATCTGCGAGCGTCACATTCGTGTTCAAGGTGACAGTGTAAGGCGGGCCGATCGCGTTGATGATGGCGTCGTAAGTTGCGACGCCGCCGTTGCCATTATTCGGGAAGCCCCCTACGGCTGGCGCATTGGTCCACTTAGCGTCAGTATTCCAATTACCGGAGGCCGCTGCGTTCCAGGTTGATGTGACATTAGCAGCCAACAGCACGGTCGCCGATGGATGCAGCAATCCAGCAGTCGCAGCTGCAAGAGCGGTTGAGAGAAGCCACACAGGCTTAATGTATTGCATGATCATTCTCCTTCGATCTGATTGGCAGGCGACGCCGTGGAATCGTCCATGCGGTCCTAGCAGGTGAGCGCGCTTTTGCCCGGGTGAAAGGTGCAAGCTTTCCGGACACTCGCGTGCAGCAACAAATAAAAAAGCCGACGTGGTGGAACGTCTCAGGCGTTCCACCACGTCGGCTTACTGTTTAACGGATCTCCCGATCGAGATCGGATTATCCTTTATTTAGTCTTCCGGTAACTACTGGCCAAAATCGCCTCGCCGACGATCGAGTCGTGAGCAGGACTAAGCCAACCAGCGCGGCCATTATCTTCTCAATCATGGTAATAGCAATGGGCAACTCATTTTAGTCTTATGGTCGGCTCGGCGTTTACGTGACCACCTGGAGCGCCTTTTCGTAGACGCGATGGATCTTGTAGAGGTCGGAACCTACGCTCGCTGTCGCACGATTCATCATCGAGTTGTTTTCAAGCACCCATGACATTTCGACGTGCTCGAAGCCCTTGCGTTTCGCCGCCTCGAACATTTCGCGGTACATCAGCGCATCGAGCCCCTTGCCACGATGGTCTTTGACGACGCCCATGAGCAGCACCCGCAGGCTGTTCACGCGGCGGCGTACTTTCCACTGCCACAACAATCGCATCATCTGCCACCAAGCGAATTCGTTTGCCCTCATTCGAGCGTGTCGGAGCGGTTGAAAGACATTTACCAACGGCGCGGCGAAGGCGACCGGCCGCCCTTCTTTTTCCACAAATACGACCAAATCGAGATCGATGACAGGCTTGAGCTTGCTGGAAAGGTGACGTTGTTCCATTGAGCTAAAAGGGACGAAACCCCAGTTGTCGTGCCACGCCTCACTGAAAATCTCCAGCGCTTTTTTCGCTTCATTGTCCCAGCCGCTCTTACTGGGCCGGTAAATGCGATAGCAATTTTGCCGTTTTAGGCGGTCGGCGATACGGGTAATCTGAGTTGGAAGCTTTGGCTGCTTAACTAGGTTGTAGTACCAGCTAAACAGGTCCATCGCCTTGCGGAAGCCGTAGGCGCGGATGAATGGCTCGTAGTAGGGCTTGGCGTGCGTCGTCATGATCATCTGCGGATGTTCGTATCCCTTGATGAGCAGTCCCCATTCGCTGTTGCTGCTGAAGGTGGCCGGCCCCATCATCTTGTCTGCGCCGCGCTGTCGCAGCCAGTCTTCGGCCGCTTCTAACAAGCCGTGCGCTGCCTCTCGGTCGTCCATGACTTCGAACTGGCCGAACCATCCAGTCTGGGCCTGGTGGTAGTCGTTGTACTTGCGATTGATATGGGCAATGACGGACCCGACCGCCTGACCTTCGCGGCGAGCAATGAACGCTTGAAAGTCGATGTGGTCCAGTTCGACGTTGCGCGAGCGGTCAAAGTAGTGGACATGCTCGCTCCAGAGCGGCGCCGCCCAGCTGTCGTCATTCTTGTAAACCTTCCAGGGAAGTGAGAGAAAGTCGAACTGGTCCTCGGCAGAGCTGACTCGCTCAACGCGCAGGCCTGAACTCGATAAAACACGGCGAGAAGACGTACTCTTGGTCGGCCGGCGGTGTGAAACGATTGAAATGTCAGTGCACTCCGGGAAGAGTTAAGACGCCGCAGGCGCGTCGGCCTTCTGAAGATCCTCGGCCTGTTCCACCTGGAGCCGCGGGCCGCATTTAGGGCAAAGAATTCGGCGGCGCGTTTCGCGTAGCACGCGGGTATAGCTGTTGCCGTCAGGATCCGGTATCGCGCCGTACGAATAGTCAATGCGCTGCACGATCGCGATGCCGCCGCAAATCTCACCTTCGTAGCTCCTGCCGTCGCAAATGATTGTCTTAGGTCCCATTTTAAGCCTCGCCCCCCGTGTCTTGAGTGAACGTCTGCACGAGCAAATCGCTCTCTTGGCGGAGATGATCTAGAACTCCGTTGATCGTCCTCCGAAGTTGGCCGCACGTTTCATCGAATTCAGCCAACTGCTGAGGAGACGTCAGATCGATCCGCACGAGCGACTTACGGACGGCAACGCGGAACTCCTCATGCTGCTTCTTGAGCGCGTTCACCTCGCTGGCCCGCTCTGGCTTCAGGCGAACGATGTTCTCCATGAATCCGTCGACTTCTTCCAATGCGAACAGCCGCTCGAGGTGTCGCTGGTACAGCTCAGTAAAGAACCTGACGCTCGAAAGCTTCCGAGAGTAGCCGTCGCCGGCGACGCTCCAACCCAGCATTATCTCCAATGCGCGAGTGACGTGCTCTAACGCTCGGCTCTCTGCCTTGGTCTGCGCGATAATGAATTCCGGGTTCATCGAGTGCCTATTTGGTTGCGATTTCTTCGCGTGCGTCTCCGGGCCTCAATTGGCGAATGAACCTATCGATCTCGATCTCAGCCCGCTGTTTCGGATAGCCATAACGTAGGTGCAGCGCTCGAATTAGCTGCTCGCGCTTTCCCGCTATGCCTGCCAATTCTTGATCGGTGAGTCTGGACCAGTTTTCTTTGAGTCGGGCGCTCAATTGCTGCCAATCGCCATTGATTTGATCCCATGTCATGCTGCTCGTCCCCTTTTAAAAAGCAGAGGCTCCGACGCCGCACAGAGCTTCCAGCATGCATAAAAAAAGCCGACGCGGCGAATACCCTGAGGTAATTCGTCACGTCGGCTTACTCGTTAACGGGCTTCCCAAGGAAATTGGGCCGCCCTTTAAGTAGTCATCCGGAAAATCCGCACAGCAAGAGCAATTGGCGTTCGACGGCTCTGCAATGCGCTGGTAATGATAGCGATTCAGTCCGCGATAATCAAGTTGTTGCGGGCGTGAGCGGCATCTATTGATTCCTGCGCCTCGAATGCCCCCGGCCTAAGGGCAGCTTTGCGGCGCTGAAGAACGATTGCTTGAGACTATGTTTATTGGCCTGCCCCTTCAACGTCGACCGCACCGAACGCTTAAGGGCGGACGCGTCGTCC
>JAICUM010000106.1 GCA_025935855.1 Pirellulales bacterium
AAGCCGCCTCCGCAACCTTAGCGCGTTGAAAAGTCACGCGTTGGCTGGCCGGCGCCGGCCTGAGGCCGGGCTTCGCGTTTGGCGCCACCGATCCATTCGGTCACCGCGTGGCGGAAAATTTGACGTCCGTGAACGATTTCCATGCGACGCTCCTCCATCTGCTGGGCGTTGATCACAAGCGATTGACGTACTATCACAAGGGCATTCAGCTCCGGCTGACCAATGTGAGCGGCGAAGTGATTCATGACTTAATCGGCTAAGCTGGCGGTTGCAAAGTGATGGAAGCGATTTTCGATTTATCTGGCCGCTGCGCGCTCGTAACTGGCGGCAGCAAGGGCTTAGGCAAAGAAATGGCGCGCGCCCTGGCGCAGGCCGGGGCGGATCTAATGATCGCCAGCCGCCATGAGTCCGAATTGCGCGGGGCGTGTGAAGAGCTGCAGCTCGACGCTAAGGGCCGGGTCGCTTTTGCAGTCTGCGATTTATCCCGTCGCGAACACGCCGCCGCGTTGGCTGATGAATCCGTTCGCACGCTCGGAAAGATCGACATTCTTGTCAACAACGCGGGTTCGAGCATTCCCCAATCCATCGACGAAGTGCGCGATGAAGACTGGAATCCCATCTTGGAACTGAATCTCTCCTTCGCCATGGCCTTGTCGCGCCAATTGGTCCCTGCCATGAAGGAGCGGCGGCTGGGCCGCATCATCAACATCTCGTCGATCATGGGTCTGGCCTCCAAGAGCGGCCGCAGCGCTTATTCGGCGACCAAAAGCGCACTGATCGGCATGACGCGCGCCGCCGCGCTCGACCTCGGCCCCTTCGGCGTCACCGTCAACTGCATCGCTCCGGGACCGTTCTTCACGGATTTACCGACTTCAGTTTTCACGTCCGAACAAATCCAGGCCATTGCCGAGCGAACGGCGCTCAAGCGCTGGGGCAAGCCGCACGAACTTGCGGGACCGGTTTTGCTCCTGGCCAGCGACGCTGGCAGCTACATCACCGGCGCTACGTTCGTTGTGGACGGCGGAGCCTTGTGCGCGACAATATAAGCGCCGCAACGAAACTCGCATTTTGCCTGGACAACCTCCCCTTGCGAGAAATGAGCATGCAACGGTTTCTTGTGGGCAGTTTGCTCGTCGTCTGCTTGGTCCGGCCGGGCCATGCCGACGTTAAGATCGCCTCCGCCTTCAGCGACCACATGGTGCTCCAGCGCGATCGACCAATTCCCGTCTGGGGAACCGCCGCCGCCGGCGCCATCGTGAAAGTTCAATTAGGCGAAAAGTCGGCCGCCGCAACGGCGGACGACAAGGGGCGGTGGCTAGTCCATCTCCCGGCGATGGCCGCTGACATGACCCCGCAGAAGCTGAGCGCTTCCTCCGGCGAGGACGCGGCTAACGTCCAGGACATCCTCATCGGAGACGTCTGGCTGTAACGTCATGCCCACGCGTTTAGCTAGTAAAAGCGAAGATCTGTAACCGGCTCTAATCAACTGCGAGAGCGTCTGCCGCAACCTATCTGTAGCCGACAAACCGAAGCGGCAAGGAGGCCCTGTCATTACGCTTGACCATCTGAGCGAAATGAGGATTCGTCCTGTCGAAGCAGTCCCGATTGGCATCAGTTTTCATGCACTTAGGGACATCACCGAACTGCTCCGCCGATCTATTTGCTATTACTTAGCGGTCTGACGCAGGTTTTCGGCGCTGAACTTCGATAACCCCCTAACTGCGCTTTGGTACGTAAACTTAAGTCGCGGTTCGCCTTTCGTGTGACGATAAAGTAATCGCAGCGGATGCCATCCCGCCTGTAGCCGGACGCTGCCGCTGAACTCACCAGTTGAGCTTTTCATGGGTTCGTCTATCACTCGAATGTCGTGCAGGAAGAGCATCGCGCCTGTGTCAGTTTCGACTGTGAAGGTGTATTCGCCGTCGTCCGCCGCGACGAAGTAGCCGTAAAAGACGACGCCGAATGGCTTGTCATCCGGAGCCAACGTCAATTCAATTTGCTTCGATTTGCCGCTACTTTCGGGTGTAAGCGTGCGGAAATCTGGCATCCATGGCCATTCACCGTGGAATAACGACCAGCCCACTCCCGGTTCGCCAGCAGGCGGGTTCGCCACCGAGGGCACGAGCGCTTCATCGTAGGGGCGCTTGGCGCTGGCATTAGCTTTGCGAACCTGGAGCACGCGCGCTTTCATGGCCGACTGCAAAGCAGCGAATTTCGAATCGCCCGCCAAATTATGCGATTCCTGCGGATCTCGCGACAGGTCGAAGATGCCGAAATCGTCGTCGGCCGACTTCACGCGGTAACGTATTCCTTTGTAACCATCTAAGTAGATGGCCTGCATTTGCCCACGCAACTGTCCGCGATGGAAGGGAGCAAATTCCTCAAAGCCGGGAGTTCTGGCGTTATTAAAATACTCGACATAGAGTGTGCTCGGCGTCTGCTGGCCACGCCCCGTGAGCGACGGCAATAGCGATACGCCATCCGACGCCGCCAATGGCGGCATTCCAGCAAGGTCTGCAAACGTGGCCAACCAATCCCATTGCCCGGACGGATGATCGTCCACACTTCCGGCGGGAATGCCTCGCGGCCAGCGAACTAGCGTTGGCTCGCGCTCGCCGCCCTCAAGCGTATCGCGCTTAATGCCGTCAAACGGCCCGAAGCCGCGAAAGAACGTTGGTCGATAGGCCTCCTTGAGATACGATTCGATGGATGGGCCATTGTCAGAAGTGAACACGACGAACGTATTGTCGTCGATCTGCAAATCTTTTAGAAGCTGGAGAAGATCGCCGACACAGTCGTCAATGCGGCGTACGTCGTTTGCGTAACGCTTCTGCACGTCCGGCCACGGCATTGCTGGCGTGCTGGGATCGTGGTCGTTGTCCCAGGTCGAGTTGGCGTAATCCGGATGCATCCACCCATCCATCGTGCCCTTGGCCGTATTGATCATCGCGCCTGGTTTTCCCGTCCATTGCACGCCGCCTTGGAGGCCGCCGCCGGTGGGATAGGCGCATGGCGGATTCTGCAACTTAGCGTGCGGCGTGTCGTAGGCGAGGTATAAGAAGAACGGTTGTTGAGGACGAGCCGCGGTTTGATCGGTAATCCATTTTTTGGCCCGCGCCGTGAACAGGTCCGTCGTGTAGCACAGGTCCAAATCTGCTGACACCTCGCGATCGCCTTCCCATACCTCGCGTTTATCCTCTTTCGGATAGTGGAAATGGCCATCTTGGTGCCGCACATAGCCGAAGTAAAAATCAAAGCCGCGCTTGGTCGGATAAGCAGGCCAGCCCGGCACTGAGCCTTTTTCATTCGTTTCGGCGCTGGCCCGCTTCGCGCTGCCTTGCAACCCCCACTTGCCGACCGCTGCCGTGGCGTAGCCAGCCTGTCGCAGCACCGTGCCCAGCGTGTGCGTGTCGGGAAGTGCTTTGTCGAACTGATTATCGCGGATGCTGGCGTGGCCTTGGGTGAGCCCCGTGAGCAGTGATGCACGAGATGGCGCGCACACCGGCGCGGCGCAGTAGTGCTGCGGCAACTTCGCACCGTCGCGGGCCAGCGTGTCAATGTGCGGCGTGATAAAAAATGGGACGCCTAGATTATCCTCGGCAGCACGCTGGTTCTGGTAAAACACTCCGATGTCGCCGTAGCCGAGATCATCGCACAAGATGAAGATGATATTCGGTCGCTGTGAGTTTCTTGCTTCCGCACCTGCTGCGACGACCGCCGTAGCTGCCGCACAGGTCACGCATAAGTTAATAATTGATCGGGAGAGTTTCATTTTTGTGGTTCGGTTCGCCGCCGGAGTTTTCGGCTGGCCGCGAGTCTTTTGGGGTCGGGAATGCGATTCCGATTTGGCGTCGGCTTTTGCGCTATTGATCTTACCCCGAGTTCCCAATCGCCGCACGGCGGTATGGACGCGCTAAAGCACGCGGTCCTCCGCCCCTCCCGACGACGGCGAACGAAGCAGTGACAATCGTGCGCGGTTACGCCAAGATCTCCCGAATCGCTCTTCCGCTCACGTCTGTCAGCCGGAAATCGCGGCCAGCGTACCGGTAAGTCAACCGCTCGTGGTCGAAGCCCAGCAGATGCAGGATGGTCGCGTGCAGGTCATGCACGCTCGTTACCCGATCGATCGCTTTGAATCCGAAATCATCAGTAGCGCCGTGAATCGTGCCGCCCCGCACTCCACCGCCCGCCATCCATACGCTGAAGCCATACGGATTGTGGTCGCGGCCAAGGGCTGACAGGCCATTGCCGTTTAACTCGACACTTGGAGTGCGGCCGAATTCACCGCCCCAAATCACGAGCGTGTCTTCAAGCATTCCTCGTTGCTTTAGGTCCGTGAGCAGCGCCGCAATGGGTTGATCGATCTGTTTGGCCAAACCCCGGTGATTCGCTTCGATGCCGGCGTGGGCATCCCAGGGTTGACCGGCGCCATGCCATAACTGAACGTACCTCACGCCGCGCTCCAGTAGTCGTCGCGCGATCAACGTCTGGCGAGCGTGAACGCCATCGCCATAGAGCTGCCGGATATACTGCGGCTCGCGTGCGACGTCGAACGCCTCAGCTGCTTCGATTTGCATGCGAAAGGCGAGCTCGAACGACTGGATCCTCGCGTCGAGTCGATCATCGTGTCGCGCGGCGTGATGATCGGCGTTCAGCGACTGCAGCAGATCGAGTTGTCGCCGCTGAGTCGTCGCTGTTGCGTGTGGACCGTGAATGTTCTCGATCAGCCGATCGATCTGCTCGAATTGCGGGTCGATAAATGTTCCCTGATACGAACCGGGCAGAAAGCCCGACTGCCAGTTCTCGGCGTCTTTCACGGGATATCCGCCAGGGCACATGGCGATGAACCCGGGCAGATTCTCGTTCTCGGCTCCCATTCCATAGAGCACCCAAGCGCCGACACTCGGCCGCGGCAGCACGGAGTCGCCGCAATTCATGAGCATCAGCGACGGCTCATGGTTGGGAACCTGAGCGACCATCGACCGAATCACCGCGATATCGTCGATATGTTCGGCCGTGCGGGCGAACAACTCACTGACTTCAATTCCACTTTGACCGCATTTCTTGAACGTGAATGGCGACGGAAAGGCCGCGCCTGTCTTTCGCTCGGTCGTAAGCGTTTCCGGCAAAGGCCTGCCGGCGTACTTTAGCAGCGCGGGCTTAGGATCGAAGGTGTCGACGTGCGACGGTCCACCGTTCAGAAAGAAATGGATGACTCGCTTGGCCCTGCCGGCGAAATGAGTCTGATGGACTTGCGAGCCCTTTGCAGTGCCGCCAAGCAATCCTCCCAAACCAAGTGCCCCCAGTCCCATTCCAGATCGCGTGAGGAACTCGCGGCGGTTTGGCTTCGGCAAGCGTTGTCCAACATCGAGCATGGTTCGCTCCAATCGCATTAATCCACGAACATCAGCTCGTTCCCCAAGAGCAGCACCTGGGCGTATTGCTCCCACGCGCCCAGCAATTGCGGCGCCTCCCCCGCAAAATCTCGCGATGAGCTCCAACTAACGATCGCGCCGCCGCCGCCACTGCTTTCGGCCGGCTGACTAATTTCGATCGGCCAGACAAACTGATCGTTGTTGAGATTGGCGTTAAAGTCCACCACGAAATCAACGGTGTCGCCTTTTTCGACCTCGAGCGCTGCAACATCGAACGGCTGCTGCCGATTCAACAACGTGGCCGATGCCAACACGCCATGCCGACGAGCGACAATCCAACAGCGAATTCCATCCCCCGCAGGCGCCTGATGCGCCGCCGTGGATTTGATGCTGATCTTTCCCGCGCGCGGCGCCGTCCAGCGGCGCACCGCGGCATGCGGCAAATCATTTCCAGCATGTCCGCCTTCGGCCGTCAGCTGCACCCATCCCAGCGCCGCATCCGGCCATTGTGGCCCTCCTTGCCAGGCCTTGCCGTTGAAATGTGGGAGCGGATGAAAATCGACGCGCCCCTCCGCTTCGCTCAAAGCCCCAAAGCCGTATTGCCAGGCAAGAGTCTCTGGCCGAACGGGCGCCTCTTTCTCCTGCGGCGCTGTCAGGAATGCGAGCGCTGCCTGCTCCTGCGCTTTCGTCGGCGGGCGCTGATAGACCCAGAGATAGAGCTGTCGCACCCGCGCAGCAGCATCGGTTGTTGGTGCTTTGTTCATTCGCGCGATCAGCGCCTGTGCTCGATGGGCGACGAACGGATGGTTCATCGCAAACAACGCCTGTTGCGGCACGGTCGTCTCGCTGCGCTGCGGTGCGTGCAGGTCTGGATTTGCGAAATCGAACGTCCGCATTGCAGTGGTTAAAAACTGGCGATCAACCAGCCCATACAACGTTCGTCGGCGATTTTCGCCTCCGGCGGGAAATAATTCGGCCGCTCGGCCACCCATGGCGCCGTCCAACTCGCTGGAGACCGCCAGCAATGTATCGCGCCATTCCTCGAACGAGAGTCGCCGCGCGTTCATTCGCCACAGCAAGCGATTTTCTGGGTCGGTTGTCAGGGCCTGTTGGCGAACTGCCTCATCCATCGGTCCGTCCGACTGTTGCTGATACGTGGCGGACAGCACGATCATCCGGTGCAGCGACTTCGTGCTCCAGTGGTTGCGCACAAAGGTCGACGCCAACCAATCGAGCAACTCCGGATGCGTTGGCGGCTCGGATCGCATTCCGAAATCGCTGGGTGTACGAACGAGCCCGGCGGCAAAATGGTGCATCCACACGCGGTTAACCCAAACACGCGCCGTCAGTGGATTCTCAGGCGACGCAATCGCCCGCGCCAACTCCAGCCGCCCGCTGCCGTGCTCAAAGGGCTTTCGAGCGTCGCCGGAAATCACCTTTAAAAAACGCCGCGGGACCTCGTTACCTTTTGCCGCCGGATTTCCACGGCGAAATACACGCGGCTCCTCAATCACGGCCCGGTCGACGAGCGCGACAGCATGAGCCGGCGCCAGCGGCGACTGAATCAACCAACGGTCAACTTCGCCCTGCAACCGCCACAAGCTTTCCGTGTTGGTGATATCGAAGTAAAACTCGTTGCTGACAATCGGTTCATTGGGAACCTCGCACGGCGACTGCGGTCCGTACAACACCTGTCGCAAAGCTTCCGCATCAGCATCAGGCAGCGCCTTGGAATCTGCCTTCTTCGCCAAGAGCTCGCGCCATTGCCGCTCGACGTCGGCAAATAGGCGACCGTATTTGTCCGCCACTTCCTTGAGCGACGCGGGCGGCGACTGCAGCGCATCCCTTACTAGCCGGTTAACCGCGGCGCCGTTCACTTTCGCAAGTTCGCTTGCGACGCGTCTCGACCGGTCAGCGAAATCGTCGGCGCTCAAACTCGCAAACCGCCGCCACCCAATAAAAATCGGATCGTCTGACTTCGCCTGCTTCAACAAGTACGATTGCCACCGCCGGACGAAGATCGGATTCACATCGTCCTTTGACAAGATCTGGCTGACGGTCTCCTCGGGGTACTTTTCAATTTGCGATTGCGCGAATAGATAATCGCCCGTCTTCTGACGAACGGCCGCGGCCACTTCCTCGCGAGCTTTGGCCATCGCGTTGGCGAGCGCCTGCTTACGCTTTGTCAGCTCGACTTCAAACGCCTCGTACTTCTTGTCGCGCACGGCAGGCTCGGCAATTTGCGTCAGCCGCTCGGTGCAATTCTGAAACACACCGTAGAGCGAATAATAATCCTCGGTCGGAATCGGATCGAACTTGTGATCGTGGCACCGAGCGCAGCCGATGGTGAGCCCGAGCATGCCACGACCAACTACATCAATGCGGTCGTCGATAATATCGTGCGTCACCCCTAGAAATCGCCGCCCCAGCGTGAGGTAGCCCATCGCAGCGAGCGCAGCCTGGTCGTCCGGCTTCGCTTGGTCAGCAGCAAGTTGCAGCACCAGAAATTGATCGTACGGCAAGTCGTCGTTCATCGCCCGCACGACCCAATCGCGGTACGCGGACGAGTGCACGAAAAACCGCTCTTCACGACCATACACGTAGCCCTTGGTATCCGCGTACCGCGCCACGTCGAGCCAGTGTCGCGCCCAATGCTCACCGTACTGCGGCGAAGCAAGCAGCTTGTCGACCAGCTTCGTATATGCCGCCGGGTCGCTATCCGTCGCGAATGAATCGACGTCCGCCGGCGTTGGCGGCAAGCCAGTCAAGTCATAAGTAACTCGCCGAATCAGCGCGCGACGATCGGCCGGCGGCGATGGCTTCAACTTCTGGGCTTCGAGCCTCGCCAACACGAACGCATCGATCGGGCTCTTCGCCCACGCGGTGTCTTTTACCGCAGGAACCGCTGGCTGGCGCACGGGCTGGAAAGCCCAATGGTCGCGCTGAGATTCAGCCCGCTTGTCGACCGACGGCCCGTCGTTCCCTGGCCACGGCGCACCAATTTCTATCCAGTGTTCAAGTATGGCAATCTGGTTCGCTCTGAGCTTCTCATTCGGCGGCATCTCCAAATCGCCCGAGCGCCGCACCGCCTCAATAATCAAGCTCTTTCCCGGCTTCCCCGGCACGATCGCCGGGCCACGATCACCGCCCTTGACGATTGCCTCACGCGAATCAAGCCGCAGCCCACTCTCCTGCTTCTTACTCCCGTGACACTCGGCGCACGAACTGAGCAACAGAGGCCGAGCCTGCTTTTCGAAAAACTCAAGATTGGCTGGCGATTGAGCTCTCGCCGATGAGCCAGTTACCAGCATCCAAGCCAGCGCTAATCCTGCACACCATTTGGCCAGGAAGGCGCCACGACGCCAGCCGCTCGGCCATAACGCACATTTCAACACCATTTTTTTCGGTGTGCCACGTCGGTGATGCGTCAGGAGCATGTGGTACAACGCCGCGCAATTAAGCGGCAAAGAAGTCGCAGGCGAGGCAATTGCGCTCGCCGATCCACTGGCGGGGCCACACCTTATGCAGACAGGCTATCAGTATACCGCCAACTGAAACAAAAGCACTTGGCGGCTAGAACGAACCCTTGCTCTCTAAAGCGGAGGCGAGTTTTGCTTCGGTGGATAGCCGTGGCTGAACGCACAATGTTCTACTATGGCCTGTTCCGCGCTCGGAAGAAGGCTGAATGACGGACGTGTCATGCATGACCTGGGATGTCGGCCGACGAATGCGCGCAAGCGACTCGAGCCTAAGCGAGGAACTCGCCCTCCTGCGCGCTGCAGAGAAAGGTGCAATTGCTAGACGCCGGCAGCCCCTAGTGCATCTCTGCTCCCACCGCACCGAGCCCGGGTCGATAATAGTGAAAGTGGACGTCGGGGTGATCCGCCAATAGCGACATCGGAACGGCCGCATCCGGCAGTCGCTTCGATATCATCAGTGCGGTGAGGCGCTGGCCGAATGGATTGTCGTGGCAACCAGCTTGCCAGATACTGACTCGCGCCGCCTTCCACGTTTCCACCGGTCCGACCGTGCAGGCCTGCAGCGGTACGCTTGCGACCTGGCCCCCGCCGCTGGTACGCGCGTTCTGAATGATGGTCATCGGATGAAGATCCACCACGCGCGTCCGCAGCTTTCGATATTCTTGCGGGCTGGGGGGGTGATGTTTCCATTTGCCGATGCGACGGACGGGGTCGTTGAATGCCCAGTGTTTGACCTCGCCTTGGCCACCCTGCATCACGAGGCAGCGGAATTTATCGAAGCTCGCGCTAAAGGCTCCAAGGTCACCTGTCGGAAAATGGATGTTTTCCTTGCGCGGACGCAGCCGACGATCAATGCGATTAAAGCACAGCTCCATGTCGGCTTTCGCGAAGCTCAGCGGGTGATCGGTAGAGACGGGCAGACCGTTCTCAACCCATTCATCCATGCCCCAGAAGTGGGCGTCCAGCCGGGCAAGGTTGAGCTCCAACGAATTGACGAGCCGGGCTACCAGCGGCAGTTGCTCGGTTGGACCGATGGGGCCGCAAATGCCCGTGGGCCGATCGGGGGTGCTTTGACGCCAGGCTTCGATGTATTCGAGGGCCTCGGCCAGATAAAAGTCTTCGAGCGTGTCGTGGAAGTGAACGGTGAATCCCGGCCGCGACAAGCCTTTGAGCGCGCGAGGCGTCAGGGCGGCGGCATCGGCGAGGAGCGCCGGATCGAGCGTCGTGTAGTCCCACCAATCCGGAGCAACTTTGCTCAAGGGTCGGGGACGACCATTCAATGCCGCGCGTCGTCCGTTCAATTTTGAAGTCGCGATCGATGACATGGAGGCTCACGTTAGATTGACTTTAGGCGTTAGGATGGGCAGCGCTAACGGCGGCGCCTGGCAATGCATTACGTCCTGAGGGCTTCGAAGATTCTTAATCTGTCCGCCGAAGTCCTCCGGCCACGTAGATCCAGCCGTCGGCGGCCAGGGTTCGATGATTCGCGCATAGCATTGTCAGATGAGTTTAGGCTTCCGCTGCCGACGGCCTGGCGCCCACTGGGAGGCATCATCCACGGTAAACCCCGCTTCAGTTTAGTCAGGCAGCGCCACGGCTCGCATGCAGGCCTTGTTGTGAAATATCTCAAATTGTTGTCGAGTTATTTCGAGGCGGCTCGGCGATCGACCATGATGTTCTCATCCAGCGTCGATGCGGCTCGGCTAAGAAGAAGAACGACCTCGGGCGCCGCTTGATAAACGAGCTTCATCGGCGCATCCTGAGGCCGCGGGTGCACGACGAGCAACTCAACGGCTGCTTCATCCAGATTGCCTGAATCACTTTGCGGAGACTTTGAACAATTCCATGAGATATCGCCTCCAGTTTTTCGCTTTCGCGTTTGTTGCCCTCTCCGCCTGGTGCTCGCAGTTGTGCTCGGCGGCGCCCAGTCCGCCGAACATCATCTTCATCCTGGTTGATGACTTGCGCTGGGACGATCTGGGCTGTGCGGGCAACCCGTTCGTCAAGACGCCAAATATTGATCGCCTGGCGAATGAGGGCGCCCAATTTCGCAATGCGTTCGCTACCACGCCGCTCTGCTCGCCAAGTCGCGGCAGCATTCTGACCGGCGAGTTCGCGCACGTCCATGGAATCGTCGATAACACCGAACGCGGCAAGCAAAGTCATCAGCTACGCACCTTTCCGCAAGTGCTGCAGAAGGCAGGGTATGAAACCGGGTACATCGGCAAATGGCACATGGGCAATGACAATACACGCCGGCCAGGATTCGATCGCTTGTTCTGCCTGAAGGGTCATGGCACTTCGTTCGACCCGTTGGTGAACGATGACGACGTTGACGTCCAACGCAAGGGCTACATCACCGACG
>JAICUM010000267.1 GCA_025935855.1 Pirellulales bacterium
AACCAGTTCCCCAGTCGCAAAAGACTCCCGACCCCGGCGCTTTCAGTATACGCAAGGGGGTCGCGTTGCTAATTCGCCGCTTGGGCCGCTATCTTGGCAGGACGGCGGACATCCCCCGCTGGTTTCCGGCGGTTTCAACCGAAAAGATTACTCATGCGTGCTGCCTATATCAACGAACCTGGCCCAGCGGAGAACATCATCGTCGGCGACTTGCCGGACCCGCGGCCGACGAGCGCCCAGGTGCTGGTGCAAGTGAACGCCGTCAGCGTGAACCCGATCGACACTTACATTCGCAGCGGCGTGGCGGCGCCCCCGAATTTGCCGCGGCCGTACATTGTGGGGAGCGACCTGGCGGGCGTCGTGAAAGCCGTGGGGCCGGATGCCACGCGGTATCACGTGGGCGATCGGGTGTGGGGCGCCAACCAGGGGGTGCTCGGCCGGCAGGGGACATTCGCGCAACTCGCCGCGGTGGATGAGCGTTGGCTTTATCCGACGCCCGATCGCGTGCCTGACGAACAAGCGGCGGCGATGGCGCTGGTGGGCATCACGGCCCACTTGGGCCTGGTGGATGAAGCGCGGCTCGACGCCGGTGAAACGATTCTTGTGAACGGCGGCAGCGGGGCGGTCGGTTCGACGGTCATCCAGATGGCCAAGGCGCTGGGCGCTCGGGTGATTGCCACCACCAGCGGCGATGAGAAGGTGGCCTACTGCAAATCGCTCGGCGCCGATGACGTGTTCGACCACGAGCGCGACAACATCCCCGAGCGCGTGGCGGCGGTGGCGCCGGAGGGCGTCCACGTGTGGTGGGAAACCTCGCGGAAGCCGAACTTCGACACGACGGTTGCGTGCATGACGCGTCGCGGGCGCATCCTCCTCATGGCCGGCCGGCAGGCGCGGGCCGAGCTGCCGGTGGGGCCGTTCTACTCGAAGTGCTGCCGGATGTTTGGGTTCGTGATGTTCAACGCGGCGCCGGAGTCGCAGCGACGGGCGGCGGAGCGGATCAACCGCTGGCTGGCATCGGGGGCGCTGAAGGCGAAGATCGACCGCGTGGCGACGCTGGAAGAAACCGCCGAGCTACACCGGCTGCAGGAGCAGAACACGCTGGAGGCAGCGAACGTGGTGCGGGGGAAGCTGGTGGTGAAGCTTTAATCCGCATCAGCTAAATTTTTGGCGTCTGAAAACTGAACGTCGTTTGCACTGATCCCGGCATTCGAGTTGAAAGCGACGTTCAGTTTTCAGCCGACTCGAGTATATAATATAAACATGACCAGCATCGCCGTTGACGACCATGTGGCCAAGTCACTTGAGGAATTCGCCCAAGCGATGGGCTTGACCGTCGGTGATTATCTTGCCTTCGTTATTCGGCAAGTCGCGCAGCGCGCGACGTTAAGTGCGGACGACGTAGTGGCTCTCATCGACGCGGAGTCGGGCCCTGGCAACCCTGACTATCGCGGCACCTTCACGCGTGAAGAGATTTATGAGGATTGATGGCGGTTTTGCTAGATACAGGCGTGCTGCTACGAGCCTTCGACAAGGATGCGAAAGAGCGCGACGAGATCCTGAAAGTCATTCGCACCTCTTGGCAGCGCGGTGAAACGCTGGTCGTCACGCTCCAGAACCTTGCAGAATTCTGGAATGTTTCCACCAGGCCAAAAGACAAGAATGGATTCGGGCTTTCACCAGAGGTCGCTGCGCGCCGGTTGCGAACGATCGAACGAATTGCAGTCTTGCACATCGAAAGCGCTGGTTCTTATGCCCATTGGAAGCGCCTCGTGGTCAGTCTCAAGGTACTCGGCGTTAAGGCGCATGATGCACGCCTCGTGAGCGTTATGTTGCAGGAGCGAGTTTCCACGCTGGTGACGTTGAATGAACGCGACTTCGATCGCTACTTGCCTGAGGGGATCGTAGTTTCCTCCCCTGCTAAAGCAGCGGCGAAGTTCTAGAAGCTAAGATTTCGGCTGCTCTAAAGCTGTCTTTTGCAGGAACGCCAAAATAGGCACAGAGGAGACAAAATGGCTGACAACTGCTTCTTGCTCAATTTTCAGGCCATCGCGGAGAAGGCCAAGACAATACGGGCCTAATTCAACTTCCAGAGCAGGCCACAATTCTTCTAGCAGCTTAACAGCACGGGTCTCTTCGTCATCGAGCTTGATCCGGTACGAATCAGGCAGTGACGCACCGAGTTCGGAAAGGAATCGGTCGTTGATGCCGACGAGTTGAAGCGGCCGATCAAGATTTGATCGCAGCCAAAGGAATATCAGTAAATCCGTCGGGTCAAGATCTCCGAGAAACAGCACTCGGCGATCACCGATCGTTGCTTTGAGCCAAGCTAAGTCGTGCCGACTCGGAAGCCCGTAGCGGATGATCATTCCCGCGCCAGTTGGCGGCCCATGTTCGTCAAGGCCTTGCAAGAAGCATCCCCACTTAGTGGCGAAGATGATGTGTGTGTCGTCCGCGCCAGGGCTAATGACTCGGTAGGGGTACTCTCGCACATTCGCGCCGAACTCGCTTCCGTTACCACCGGTGAAGAAGTCTTCGATTTCTTTCACACCATCCCCCAGCGTTTTCGCAGGAACCACTCGGTCGAGAGCAGCCCGATGAACGCCAGCATCGTCGGCCAGCGGTCCCAGAGGGTGAGCGTTTCGACGATTTCTTCCTCGAACTGATCGGCCCGCGCTTTGAGCTTTTCCAGCAGGTAGGGCAGCTCCTCGGGCGCCAGGCCGGCGCCGCTGGTCATGTTGGCGAGGTTGGCGAGAAACGCCGGCTCGGCGGCGGGTTGGTCGAGCTCGACGTCTTGATCGGTCACGCTGAACCGGGCCGTGGCGGCGCCGACGGATTCGCCGCTGTCGCGCGCGGAGACGGCGATCTTGTAATCGCCCGGCGCGGTGGTGCTCGTGAAGCTGCCGGCGGCTTGCTCGCCGCGGCGGTTGACATGCACGGTTTCGCTCGTGCCGTCGGGCTTTTCGACCTCGACGGCGAAGTCGGCGTCCTTGAGCGGCTCGCCCTGCAGGTTCTCGGCGCCGAGCGTGAAATCGACGCGGCTGCCTTGCTGGTAGCGGCGTTCGTCGAGCTTCACCCACACGCGCTGGCCCGCGGTTTCGTCTTTCTTGGCCAGCCACAGAATGAGCTGCCGCCAGAAGCGTCGGTGCAGGTCGCCGAAGCCGTACATCTGCCAGCGGTAGGTGGAATCGACGGCCAGCGCCGCGGTGCGGCCTTCGCCGAAAGGCGAGATCACGAGCAGCGGTGAAAGAGACCCATCGTCGCCCTCGGCAATCACCTCGGCGAGATTCTTCATGTGCGTGCGGTCGAACTTGTTGGCGCCGTCGAGTTGCGGCAGCGCTTTCCACGCGGCCTCGTTTTGCGGCGGATTTTCTTTGATCCGCATGATTGGATGCGGCAGGCCCGTGCCGCGCTGGTTCACCGGGAGCATCTTGAGCGGACCGACATGCAAGTCCGGGGCGGGCGGCTGGCCGAAGCTTTGCCGTTCGGCGCGGTGCATCTGGATGGGGATCACGTCTTCGAGCGCCGTGTTGGTGAAGCCGCCGGGGCCGAAGCTGTGAAAGCCGCCGAGCATTGCAAGGCCGGCGCCCCGTTCGACGGCCTTGGCCATGGCGGCCCAACTGCGGGCGTTCAGCGCGGCGGCGTCTACGTCGCCCAGCAGGAACACGTCGTACTTCGACTCGCGAAGGCGCTCGACGTAATCGCGGTCGGGCTGCTTGTAGTCGAACGCTTCGTAATCCACGTGTAGATCGGGATGAGCCGCGAGGGCCTGGCGGACGAAACGCGGCTCGACGCCCGGCGAACCGCCGATGCGGTCGGCGCCGGCGAGGTACAAGATATTCACGCCGCCTTTGAGCACGGTGACGAACGTGCTCTGCGAGTTGTTCGAGGTGACCAGCTCGCCCGGCGGCGATTCGACGCGCATGGTGACTTTGTACTCGCCCGGTTTGCGCGGCGTGTAGTTCAGCTGCACCGGGTAGCGCTGCTTGCCCTGCGTGATGGTGATCGACTTGGTATCGACGGCCTCCATCTTGCCGTCGGCGTTTTCCCACAGGAGCTGCACCTTGAACTGCTGGTTCGTGTAGCCGGCGGCGGTGACGACGCCTTCGACGGTCGTCGGCGTTTCGGCGAACACCGAGTCGCTGGCGAGCATGTCGCTCAAGCGCAGGTCGGACTGCTCGCCGAGCGAGGGCTTGCCGAAGGCGAGCGTGTAGAGCGGGATGCCGTCGGCGGCCAGGCGGCGGACGGCGGTTTGCGGGGCGAGGTCGCGCGGGGCAAAGGCCCGTTGGGCGCCGTCGCTGAGGAGCACCACCGCGACGATGCGCTGCTGCGCTTCGCGGGCCAGGATGTCTTCCAGGGCGGCGCCGATAGCCGTTTGCTGGCCGGTCGGCTCGGTCGGAAAGGCGAACTTCCCGAGTGAAAAGTTGAGCGGCTTCGTTTCGCGGCCGAACGTGTAGCCGTGGATGGCCCACGTGTGCGACAGCTCGTCGAGCTGTTTCCAGGCGCCGTCGAGCGACTCCTGCATCGCGGTGTAGCGCGGCAGGTTGCCGGTGGCGTCCTTCACCGTCATGCTGCGCGAGGCGTCGGCGAGCACCACGAGCGTGCCGGGCATCTTGCGCGTGGTGCGCGTTTCGAAGGCCGGCCGCATCATGAACCAGAGCAATAGCACGAGCGTGCCCAGGCGGAGCGTGGTGAGAACAACCCGCCGGCGGAAGGATTGCTTGTGTTGGCGCGGGCCGAGGGCCAGCAGCGGCGCCAGCGCGAGCGCCGCGGCCAGCACCAGCCACCACGAGCCAACAGGATCAAAGCTCCATCCGGTCATGATTGGTTAACGTTCGGAATGGCACGCGGATGAATGCGGATGTGGCGGATGGATCGCGGATGCATTCTTACGTTTAGCCGCGACCCGAAGGTCCGCCGCAGGGGAGCGCTCCCCTAGCGGGTCGCGGCTAAACATTCAATCAATTCTCATTCGCGCTTATCCGCAAAATCCGTGTTCATCCGTGTGCTATCCCTTTCAGGCAGCGTCCTTGTAAAAACGGTTTGCCAGTAAGTGTTCGGAGCTCCAGACGAGCGCGACCAGCGCGATCGCCCAGGGGTACAGTTCGCGGCCGGAGCGGCCGATGTTCACGTAGTTTTCCACCGCGTCGAGGTTGTCGGCCAGCCGGACGCGTTCCTTCGGTAAGGCGGCGGCGAGTTTTTCAGCGTCGGCCGGCGTCAGCTCGCTCACCTCTGGCGGCGCGTTGACGCTGAAGCCGCGATCGAGCTGCCCACTGGCGCCGCCGGCGTTGATGCGATAGTTGCCGATCTCCTCGGCGCCGCTCACGGCGATCTCGCCGCTGCTGCCGGTCGCCACGCCGCGCGTGGCCTGGCCATCCGGGAGCCGAAGCACGTAGTTCTCGATTTGCTGTTTCGGGCCGAGGCGAATGTGGGCCGTCTCGCCGGCAAAGTATTCGAGCCGCTCGTCGCTATCCTGAGCCAGGTAGCCGACGAGGTTGTCGCAGATGCCCAGGAAGGGCCAGGGCGAAGCCGGCAATAAGTTCCACGACTCGCGGCCTTCGGGCATGGGCGGATCGGAGAACGGCGTGGTCACCGTCAGCACGCGGCCGCGGCCGACGCCGCGTTCGATGATCGCCGGGTCGCCATTGGCGTAGCCGGCGATGGTGTAGGCGTCGCCAGCCAAGTCAAGCTGCCCGTAGTTGAAGACCTGGCAGGTCTTTGCCCACGGGATGGCTTCGGCCGTGTTGCTGAGGCCTTTGAGCGCCGGATGCTCGAAGTGGCTGGGGCGGAGGTAGGTTTCGTCGGCTGATTTTCGCGTCAGTTTGCCGGCAAGAAGCTTCTGCGGCGTGTCAGCGTTAAAGCCATCGGTGTGGCTGACCGCGTTGTGGCCGAGGAATATGCCCACGCCGCCGCCGGCGGCCGCGAACTCCTGCAGTTGGTTCCAAAGTTCATCGGGAAGCGGCGGCGGATCGAGCAGGAGCACCGCCTGGTAATTTTCGAACTGCACTTCGGCCGTCTTGTCGAAGGTGCGCACGTCACATTCAAAGCGGCTTGGCTCGCCTTCGGCTAATGGGCCAATCGCCTTTTGCACGAACAGCGCGTCCTGCGGCCGTTCGGCCAAGAGCAGGACGCGGGCCGGCGGCCGGACTTCCACGGTGAAGTAGCGCGTGTTGTCCACGGCGAGCGGATCGGCGGCCATGAGCTGCACGGCCCCTTGGTGCGTGCCGAGCGACAGGTCGCCGAGGTCGAACGCGATGTGCGCCTGGCCTTTCTCATCGAGCGTCGCGAGGCGCTGATCGCGTTTTTGCAGCTTGCCGTCGTTGTCCTGCAATGCGAGTTCCACGAGCGGCGGCTCGCCTTTGAGATTGCTCGTGACGGTCGTTTCCAGGTGCAGCGGCTCGCCGGGGCGGAGGACGACGCGCCGCAGATCGAGCGGCGCCAGCGAGGCGTTCTGCGGCGACTTCACGCCGCAATCGGCGACGTAAATCCGCACGTCCGGCGCCTTGGCGAGCTCTTCGTTGATGGCTTTGACGTCGTCGTCGGTCCAGGCGGCGGCGGCGAGATCGCTGAAGACGAACACTTCCTGGCGATGATCCTCCTGCTCGGCGGTCAGCTTGATTGCTTCGACAACGACGTCGGCCAGCGGCCGGGCTTCGGCCGTGGGCTTCAGATTTCGCAGGCGCGAGGCGGCGGAACTGAGGTCAGGGGCGAAGCCGCCGGCGG
>JAICUM010000244.1 GCA_025935855.1 Pirellulales bacterium
GCGCCGCCGCAAACGGGTCGCTCTTGCCAGTGGCGAGCGGCGGAGCGCCATTGCCGTTCCGCGACGCAATCGGATTGGCGCCGCTGTTGTTCCACTCGATCGGCGTTTGCGGATTTGCCGCCGCGCCCAACCCAGAAGATGCGGCTTGCCCATACCGCGGCGCCTCACCGCCCGCCGCAAGCGGCGCTTGTTGATTACCGGACGGCCCGTTCCAGTTCATCGACGTGCCGTTGGAGCCGGCCGCCGTCGAAGAAGCAGCGCTACCCGCCGGCGAATTCCACTGCTCGGCGCCTTGGGCGCTAGTAGCGACCGGCGGGGCAGCTTGCGAGCCGTTGAAGGGCTTCGACAGATTGTCCACGAGTTCCCGCGTGCGGCTGCCGATTTTGTCGCCGGCGTTGCGGAGGCGTTCGTCGGCTTTTTCCAAGCCTTGCCGCAGCGGCTGGCCGGCGGCCTGCTGCAGGTTTTCGCCCAGCCGGCTGAGCGGCCCGCCTGCCGCTGGAGGCGCCTGCCCGCCATTGTTCCAAGTCGTCGCGCCGCCGCCCGCTCCACCATTGCCGCCGGCAGTCTGCTGCGCCGCCGCCGGTCCGCCCGCCGTGGGGGTGATCGGTGCATCAGCGCCGCCGCTGTTCCACTCGGTCGTGCCGCCGGTCTGGCTGGCCTGCGGCGGACTTTGAGCCGGCGGCGTCTGGCCGTACCGCTGATCGCTGTACTGGTTGTATTGAGCGAGCGCGACGTCGTCGTCCTTCTTCCCGGCGGCGGCGCTCGATTCGGCGCTCGTGTCCGCCGGCTTCAGACGCGTGACCAGCCGTTGCCGAGGGAGATCGCCTTTCCCAACAATCACTCTCACGCGCGCCACCGGCTGAATTTCCTCCGGCACTTCGCTGACGATGGGAATCGACTTGCCGTCGGCCAGCGTCGCCGCCACCTCCGGCTCGAGCTGGACGACATATTCATACCGCGCCGAGCCGTCCGGCATCGGCTGCCAGCCGAAGTTCACGCCGACCGCGGCAAATAAGACAAGTAGGCCAGCTCCTGCCATGGCGTAATCCTTTACCTCCGTGCGGGACGCCCGAAAAAAGCGTCCAAGTGAGGCAGTTTAGCGGACCAGGAAAAAATGGCCTAGACAAGCCTGCCAGCACTCGCCAGTTGGGCAATAATAAACCGCACACGAAAACTAGCCGGCGGCCCACGGCCGCCGGGGAGAAGCGGCGCCGAACAATCTTTGGCCCCTCCCCCCGGCCGTGGGCCGCCGGCTATTTCGACGAATGTGGATCGTTGAGGAATCCTTCACCAGGACCGGGCGGCGGATTGACCGCGGCGGGTGTGCAAGCAATCCTTGTGGGTTCGTGCTATCGTTAGAAAGGAACGCCGGCCGATCGTCGCTCGGCGTCTGTTTTCGCGTGGTCGTCATGTTGTTCTAGTTGCGTCTTTGGGCGGAAGGTTTGTTGGTTATGGTGTGCGCGGCTGCTGAAATTGAGGAAACACAAACGCCATTCGGCGAGGCTCCGGCGATAACCGAGCCGGCTCATCGCGAACGCTGGTATTTTGGCGAATTGCCCTGGGTCCAGGAGCAAACCCCCGGTTCGGCATGCGAAACGGCCGACGCCAAGGACCCCTTCGACGATTTCGAGCAGGACGACTTCGACGACGAGTTCGACGACGACTTCGAGGAGGACTGGGAAGACGACCTCACCGAGGACGAGGAATTCCCCGATACCTTCGGCGGCGAAGAGCCAGATGAGGACAAAATCCGCAAGCCGGGCGACGGGGACGAGGATTCGCCGTTCTCGGACGACCCAGACTTCGACGAGGCTTGATATATAGCCGAGCCATCCTGGCTCGGCGCCCGGCCAGAATGGCCGGGCTATGTAACGGCACGACGCCGCGCTATGAATATCAAAGCGATCGAAAGCACGAGGACGCTTGCAGGCTCAGGTACGCCGGTCGAAGTCGGCGACCCTACGTTGAGCGCCGACCAACCGAAGTTGCGCTGCAGCGCCAAGTAGTCAGCCCCGTCCACGTCGCCATCGCCGTCCGCGTCGCCGGTAGTTCGGGACGCGCCCGACTGCGTGCCGAAGCCAGCTTGCCAGATGGCGACATCCGCCGCGTCCACCTTCGCGTCGCCATTGAAGTCACCCGGCGTAAACGCATTAGTCACGATTCGCCACACGCTCCCCGATAAATACGTCACATAGAGATTGCCCACTGAGTCTTCGGTGATTGACGCGGGAGCGCTGAAGAATCCGTCGGCCGGGTCCGGCGGCAGTTGCGGGCTCACGTAGCTGACTGTCGGCAGACCCCCGGTTGTGGACGGCGTAAGCGTCCACAGCTTATTCGCCGAATTGTCGGTGAAAAAGTACACGCCCTGCAGCGTGGGGTCCGGCCCGCGATAAGGTACGCCGCCGATCACGTCGTTGCCGACGAAGTTCGGATTGGCGCCAGACGCGCCGGGGTGCAAGTAGTCGTAAACCGGGTCAACGTTGCCCGACGGCTTGGCGCCGCCGACGCCGCCGGTGGGCGTGGAAATGAAACCCTCGCGCAAACGCCAGCCATAGTTTTCGCCCCCGGCGCTCGCGCCCGACTGAAAATCTACTTCCTCGCGCGTGTCCTGGCCGACGTCGCCGATCCACAGATCGCCGGTCGCGCGATCAAAGCCGGCGCGAAACGGATTGCGCAGTCCGTATGCCCAAATTTCATCGTCGCCCGTTTTGCCAACAAAGGGATTCGTCGCCGGAATGGAATAGTTCTTAGTGTCATCAGCCGGAAAGTCATCGCCGCTCGGGTCGATGCGCAGCGCCTTGCCGAGAAAATTGTCGGTGATGTCCTGCGCGTTTCCCGTGCCGGAGGTATGGCCGGTTCCGCTATCGTTTCCGTTGCCGCCGTCGCCCGTCATGATGTACAGCAAATGGTCCGTGGGGCTGAACCCGATAAACCCGCCGTTGTGATTGTTCTGCGGCTGGGCATACGTGAGAATCGGCGTGGCGGTCGGATCAGCCACCAGCGGATTGCCGGCCGAACGCGTGTACTGCCGAATGTAATTGCTGAAGGGCGTACCCGAGATCGAGTCGGGCGCCGTGACGTTGACGTAGAACTTGCCGTTGGTCTGGTAGCTCGGGTCAAACGCCAACCCGAGCAGGCCGCCTTCGCCGTTGTTGTCCAGGCCGGTGATCGTCAGAAACGGTGTACTTTCAAGTGTGCCCGTCTGCAGGTCCAGGACGCGAATCAAGGCTGTGGCGTTGGTGCTAGGGTTCGGCGAGCCGCGCTCGGCGATGTAAAGGTGATTCGGATCGCCTGGAGCGAACGTCGTGAACATCGGCGCATTTAACTCGGCGGTCACTCGCTGTAGACCCGCGAGGCCAGCGTGGACCGGTTGGGCGCCAAGCAGCACCGCCAAGGAAGCGGCAAAAAGAACGGCAAAAACTCTAGATAGTCCCGCGGAGGTTCCCCATCGGCATACCGCGCCTGCCCATCCTCGACGTCCGAACATCGTCCCCCTCCTCGGTGAATCCGCAACGCAGGCCCCACGTGAAGCGTTCCGTCGTTGACGCTGATCGCGAAAAGCACCCGCGTAGGTGCAAAAAGCGCGCCGCCGGGTCGGTGCGAGCAGCTTAACCGACCGAGAGATTCCCAGCCAGCAAGGAGCTGGAATCCTGGGCGGCGAGCTGAGAAGTTGACGGCGCCGCTTCCGGGACGACCGTCGAATGGAGCGTCGGCGTCGATGCAGTCGCGCTGACCTTCGCGAAGTCCGCCTCGCGCGCGACGAACGCTTCGACGACCTCGGGGTCGAACTGGGCGCCGTAGTTCGAAACGATCCACTCCCGCGCTTCAGCATGACTGATCGCCGGCCGATAAGCACGGTGCGAGGTCACGGCGTCGTACACGTCCGCCAATGCCACGATGCGCGCCGACAGCGGAATGTCTTTGCCCTGCAGCCCCTGCGGATAACCGCTGCCATCCCACTGCTCGTGATGGCACAGGGCCACCTGCCGGCCAAGCTCCAGAAACTGGTCAGCTTCCGGCATGAGCCGCTGGACGCTGCCGAGGCATTCGCCACCCAGTACCGTGTGCATCTGCATGGCGCGCCGCTCGGCGGGCGTCAGGCGGCCAAGCTTCAGGATCACCCCGTCGGGCACGCCCATCTTGCCAATGTCGTGCAGGGCCGAGGCGATCGAAAGATTGCCGACGAAGTGGTGGTCGATCTCCGGATGATGCTTGGCCATCTCAGTGGCCAGGATTGTCACGTAGGTTCGCAGCCGCTCCAAGTGCTGAGCCGCGTCTTTGTCGCGCGATTCAGCCAGCTTCGCCATGCCGAAGACAACCGCATTGCGGCTGCGCGTGAGGGCAAGCGTGCGGCGTTCGACTTCGTTACCCACCGAGCTTTCCAGCATCGCCAGCGTCGAATCAAACCGCTTCACCAAAAACACGGTCATGATGGACGTCGCGCCGATGACCGCGCAGGTCAGGATGAACCCGACCTGCAGCACCGGCGCCACGAGCTCATCCACGCTGTCGTCGATGCTTGCCTGCGACTGATGGGCGACGATCACGGCGCCCAACCTGGGCACGCTGAGGCACGTCGCGAAGTACAACTCGCCTTCCTCCTCGACAACGCCGCCGGCGGTGCTCTTCTCGACGATCTCGGCGCGGCGGGCCGCTTCGATGATCGGCACGACGCTGCCTTTACGTACCAGGCCAATCCGCCCGGGAAATTTTTTCAGCAGCGAAGGATCATCCTTAAGCCGCGAGTCGCACAACAGCGCGCCAGTGTTTCGATTGACCACCGAGACGAAGCCATCGTAGCGCTCGCCGAACTGATCACACAGTTCCTGCGTGCGCTTCCAGATGTCCGAGCCCGGCTCGATGACCTTGCTCGACTTCTCCGTGGCCCGCCTGGCCAGCTCAAATACAACCGACCGGTTCTGAGCGTCCACCGTGCGGTGCATGAATTCGCCGAAGGCGCCGCGCAGCCACTGCGAAGCCCACAGAATGCCGAATGCCATGCAGCTGGCCTGGCTAAGGATCAGTAGCAAAATCAGCAGTTGGCGCCGTTTGATATGCATGAGTGGGATCGCCGTCGATGCGCCTCGCCGGAGTGGAAATACGAACTCACGCCGGCCGGCAACCGAGCAGCCCCCGACAACGACGCCCTCAAAGATAGCTCGCGATTGAGAAGTGCAGCCGCCCGATGGAAATTAGCATAAGTGGGCGATTGGGGCGGACGATCGTTGCAATCGGAACCGTTCGCGGACGACGCGCCGATAAGGGGTCCGGAGTCTTTTGCGACTGGTGGTTACATCTTGGAAGAGACTTCCCAGTCGCAAAAGACTCCCGACCCCGTTACGCTTCCATCAAAGAAATTGCCCGCTCCGCAGGGCCAATCAGTAATTCAAGATGGGGTGCCATGGCCACGGAGGTCCTCCGACGTGGCCATGCGGATTCCGGGCTTTTCATGCCCACGCAGACGTGGGCATGGCACCCCAATTTGAAAAACTAATTGGCCCTGGCCCGCTCCGGCTCACAGTAGTTACAGGCGTTGTAACCGTGTTACAATGCACCGCGCAGCCGAATCAGGGCGATCGCCGCGCTGGCGATCGCCGCTCCCGCATATTCGTCGGCATGGTCGCCCAGCTTTCGCTCAGGCAGGAGAAACAAATGGCCACGGTTCTCGAAAAGAAAAAAGTTACGCGTCCGCAGGTTCGTCAAACGCAATGCTTCATCGGCGGTAAATGGATTCCGGCCGCCAGCGGCAAGACCTTTGAGACCATTCATCCGGCCACCGAAGAGGTCATCGCCGAGGTGGCCGAGGGGGACAAGGAAGACATCGACGCCGCGGTGGAAGCCGCCCGCGAGCAGTTCGACGGCGGCGAGTGGTCGAAGATGGACGCCCGCGACCGCGGCATTCTCATGAACAAGCTGGCCGACTTGATCGAGCAGGAGGCCGATGAGCTCGCCGCGCTCGAGACGCTCGACAACGGCAAGCCGATTCGCGACGCCCGCGCGGCGGACATCCCGCTGGTCATCGACACGCTCCGCTACTACGCCGGTTGGGCGGACAAGATTCAGGGCCACACCATTCCGGTCCGCGGTGAGTACTTCACCTACACGCGGCGCGAGCCGGTGGGCGTCGTCGGCCAGATCATCCCCTGGAACTTCCCGGCGCTCATGGTGGCCTGGAAGTGGGGACCGGCCCTCGCGACCGGCTGCACGATCGTCATGAAGCCCGCCGAGCAGACCCCGCTCACCTGCCTGCGGATGGCCCGGCTGGCTCAGAAGGCCGGCATCCCCGACGGCGTGATCAACGTGGTGCCGGGCTACGGCCCCACGGCCGGCGCCGCGCTCGTCAAGCATCGCGGCGTCGATAAGATCGCCTTTACCGGCGAAGGTGGGACCGCCAAGATCATTCAGCGTGAAGCGCTCGAAACCATGAAGCGCTGCACGTTCGAGCTTGGCGGCAAGAGCCCGAACATTATCTTCGCCGACGCCGACATGGAAGCCGCTGTCGAGGGCGCCCACTTCGGCTTGTACTTTAACCAGGGTCAGTGCTGTTGCGCCGGCAGCCGGCTCTTCGTCGAAGAGCGCGTGCACGACGAGTTTGTGGACCGGCTGAAGGAGAAGAACCGCCAGCGCAAGATCGGCGATCCGTTCGATCCGGAAACCGAGCAGGGCCCGCAGGTCGATAAGGCTCAGTTCGACAAAATTCTGAAGTACATCGACATCGGCAAGCAGGAAGGCGCCAAGCTCGTGACCGGCGGCAAGCGCCACGGCGAGGAAGGCTACTTCATCGAGCCGACGCTCTTCACCGGCGTGAAGGACGAAATGAAGATCGCCACCGACGAAATCTTCGGCCCGGTGATGAGCGTGCTGAAGTTCAAGAACATCAACGAGATTGCCGACCGCGCGAACCGCACCAACTACGGCCTGGCCGCGGCGGTGTGGACCCGCGACATCGCCAAGGCCCACAAGATGGCCGCCAAGCTGCGGGCCGGCACCGTCTGGGTCAACTGCTACGACGTGTTCGACGCCGGCGCCCCGTTCGGCGGCTTCAAAGAGAGCGGCCTGGGCCGCGAACTCGGCGAGGCCGGCCTGGCCAACTATACTGAGCTGAAGACGGTCACCGTCTCGCTCAGCTAAAACACGTAGCGGCGGTTTTTATTGTTCTACAGTTGGTTAGACGAACGGGGGCCATGACCACGAAGGTCCGCCGACGTGGGCATGTTTGCCCGTAGTAACATTACCACGCGGACGTGGGGATGGCACCCTGTTCATTTAAATTCC
>JAICUM010000176.1 GCA_025935855.1 Pirellulales bacterium
ATCTCGCGATTATCGGGGACTTGTTTTCGGAGTGGCGATTTCAATGGTGGTCGAACTCGCCTCCTCAGTGGCAGGCGCTCGTAGAAGTTGCCGACGAAATGCTACACACTTTTACATCGAAGTCGAGCGCAGGGACCTAACGAGCCGCTGCAGTTGAGGCGTCGGTATGAGAAACCGAGCCGGCTCAAGCGCGGCAGCTCTCCAACTGGGGCTTCTTCCATCCGAATGGTCAGGAAAGCTTCTTCGTCTTTTTCTGACCGTTTCGTTGTCGGAGTGAAGGGGGGAATGGATGGGTCGGAAGGACTGGGGGCTATATATAGCCCCCCGTCCCACCGACCATTCCTGTTTCGACACCACGATAACTTCTGTCCTACCGGACCATCCCGACGATCCTGACCATTCCAATGGAACCCTTCACGACGGCAGCGAACTTGCACCACGCCATCGCATGTGGGGGGAATCGAATTGCAAGTTTTGGGCGTACAACGACAGCATCTATGAAGAGTCCATGGACTACCGGGACAACGTGGACCTGGTGAAGTTCCACATGACGCGCCGGGCGCGGTGAGCGTGCGGAGTTCGGGAACCTGACTCGATCCGCCGGCCAAGGAGTACCGGCGCAGCCACGTCCCGTACTGGCGTGCCGGTCGCGTAAAATAAAATGATGCACACGTCCCGCAGTTCCAGCGGAAAGACTTCGCGCACGGTCAAGTACGCCTCACTTGCGGCACAAGCTTTCGAAGCTTCTGGGCCGGCTGCAAATTGTTTAACCGGCGGTCGTGCGGCTAACCGGGCCAGGTGCGGTAGGAAGCGTCGTCGATGGCGGTGCTTTTGGGCACTGGACAGTCCGGCGTATTACCCCCGATGCAGCCGACCGGAGCTGGGATTATAGTTTCTGTCATCCTGATCGGACTTGCCATTGTCGAAGTGAGGGCCGGATGGCCACGATCGGCGCCGAAGCATTCGAGCGGGACAGCCAGGGCGATCATCCGTACGCACAGCGGAAAGATCCGTTAGTGGCTTGCAGATGCACAATGTTTTGCTGGCGTGCTAGCGCGTGATGAGCGACGCGGAGAAACCTCCAGGTCTCACGAATAGGGTTGTCATGGTAATTGCCAAGCTAGATTCCGAAGGCTGCAATGAGATGGCGAAAGCCGTAGGCCGGTCCCGGCGCATTCGTCAATTCAGAATTCTCTTCACCGTTTTTATGGCTGGTCAGCTTAGCTACGCGTTCGCGGCTGACGTTGTGACGCCATTCAACACGGAGCAGGCCGCTGGGGCGCCGATGCCCGCGGAGGAAGTCTGCAAAACCGCGGCTTTGCCCCCGGGCTTTCGTCTCTCAGTGTTTGCCGCCGAGCCCGAAGTGCAGAATCCAATTGCCATCACGATGGACGATCGCGGCCGGTTGTGGGTCGCCGAGAACTATACTTGGGCAGGAGCGCGGGCGGGGGATTTCGATACGCGGCTTCACGATCGCATCGTCATTCTGGAGGACAGTGATGGTGACGGTCGCATGGATAAGCGGACCGTCTTCTGGGATAAGGCGGAGCGGCTGACCAGCATCGAGGTCGGTTTTGGCGGCGTTTGGGCTCTATGCGCTCCGCAGCTACTGTTCATCCCTGACAAGGATCGAGACGACAAACCCGACGGCGAACCGACAGTAATGCTCGACGGTTTTGATTTGAAGTCTTCCACGCACACCGTCGCCAACGGCCTGAAGTGGGGTCCGGACGGCTGGCTGTACGGTCGGCAAGGGATCTTAGGGACGTCGCAAATCGGACCGCCGGACGCCGATAAAACGCGCCGGGTAACGATGAACACGGGCGTGTGGCGCTATCACCCTGTTCGCAAGAAGTGCGAAGTGGCGATGCACGGCATGACCAATCCCTGGGGATTCGACTACGACTCCAACGGCGAGATATTCGTCACGAACACGGTCATTGGTCATCTCTGGCACGTCGTCGATGGCGCCCGCACGGAGCGAATGGCAGGAACAGATTTTAACCCGCACGCCTACCAACTGCTTTCGCAAGTCGCCGATCATGTTCATTGGGATACTCACGAAGTGTGGCAGGATGTCAGGGCGGGGGTCACCGACAGCACCAGCGCCGCCGGCGGCGGGCACGCTCACACAGGCCTGCTGATTTACCAAGGGGACAACTGGCCCGCGGAATACCGCGGCCGCGCCTTCACGCTCAACATTCACGGCCGCCGCATAAACTGCGACCAGTTGAAACGCGGCCCTGTGGAATACATGGCGACGCATGGCGCCGACATGTGCTTTATCAAAGACACTTGGTTTCGCGGCATGGATTTGATCAGCGGGCCGGACGGCGGCGTGTACATCGCCGATTGGACCGATACTGGGGAGTGTCATGACGTGGATGGCGTGCATCGCACTTCCGGCCGTATTTATAAGCTGACTTATGGCGGCCCGCCGAAAACGCCAGCGTTCGATTTGCAAGATCGAAGCGACGCCGAGCTAGCGGAGCTGCAGCTCCATGCGAATGACTGGTACACGCGTCATGCACGTCGTTTGCTGCAGGAACGAGCGGCGGAAGGGAAGATAGCCAGCGCGCCGCTGCGAGAGCATTTGCTGGCTATCTTTCAGGGGGACGATGAGCCAGCTCGACTAAAGGCCTTTTGGGCGCTTTACCTATCGAACCTCGCCGACGAGAAGTGGCTTATTGCCCAGCTTACCCATCCGGACGAGCGCGTCAGAGCTTGGGGCGTCAAGTTTCTGATTGAGATGCGCGACGGGAGGACAATGTCCGGCGGAGAAACTGTTAGCGCGTTTCAGCATCTGGCAAAAACGGAGACCTCGGGGCTCGTCCTGCTTCACCTCGCTTCGGCTCTGCAACGACTTTCCGCTCAGGAGCGCTGGCCGATTGGACTGGCAATCGCCGAGAAGAAATCGCGGCTGCTAGCGGACGACAGGACGCTCAGTATCATGCTGTGGCTTGCGCTGGAGCCCTGCATCGCGAACAATCCCGAATATGCGATTGAATTGGAACGCTTAAGCGCTTTTCCCTTAATTCAGGAGAACGTCGCCCGGCGAATAGGTCTCGAGACCGACCAAGACTTGTCAAGCGTCGAACTGCTGTTGGATCTAGCAGCGCAGGAAGCACGACTTAGCCGCCCGGTTATTGCGGGAATGATGAAGGCGCTGGCGGGGCGCAACGGCTGTCCAACGCCCACCAACTGGATGGCCGTCAAGGCCACTCTGGCGAAACAGTCCAGCGATGAGAACCGCCTTGATCTCGCAGCGCTCGGCGTCGCATTTCAAGACGCAGACGCAATTCGCGACTTAAAGAACATAGTGCGCGAGGGCCAACTGCCCCTCGAATTGAAAAATCGCGCGCTGCAATTGCTGCTGACGGCGCGTCCGCACGACTTGGGAGCCATGCTTCTTCAGCTGGCGACCCAGCCTGGCCTTGCCGTCGAGGCGATCAAGGGACTGGCGCGCTACGACGATCCTGAATTTGCGGAAAAACTGATCGACCTATACGCTTCGCTCGCTCCCGAGGCGAAGGCCGCGGCAATCGACACACTGGCGTCGCGGCTGAGTTTCGCCCGTCTGCTTCTGAACGCGATTGAGGAGAAACAAATCCCTGTCGCCGATGTATCGCCATTTCACGCACGACAGATAGTCGCACTCGGCGACAAACCATTGAAGATTCAACTGCGTAAAGTGTGGGGCGATCTTCGAACCACGCCCGCGGAAAAGAAATTGTTGATCGACGCCTATGAGGCGAAGATGACGCCGGCTGTGCTCGCGGCAGCGGACTTTTCGAACGGCAAAGCGATCTATTCCAAGACCTGCGCTGCTTGCCACACGTTGCATGGCGTCGGTGGGAAAGTGGGGCCCGACCTCACGGGTTCCAATCGTAAGGATTCCAATTATCTACTGGAGAACCTACTGGATCCCAGTGCCGTCGTTCCCGCCAGTTTTCGGGCGACGGTATTCCTGATGGACGATGGACGTGTCGTCAGTGGGGTCATTCGCGAACAAAACGACCGCACCGTCACGGTTGAAACCCAGCAAGGCCGCCAAGTCCTGGACCGCCAAAACATTGAGCATTCTAACGTGACGGACGCATCGCTGATGCCTGACGGTTTATTTCAGGGACTGTCTGACGCCCAGGTGAGAGATCTACTTGGGTTCTTAATGAAGTAGGAGCATGAGGACCTGGAATCTGCGCGTAAAGACCTCATCCGCCCCATAGGCGCCAAAATCGACCGATGAATCGCAGCCATGGACCCGGATTGCTGTACAGCACCGACCAGGCCACCGAAAGCGTTAACGCAGCGGGAACGGCACATGCTACGGCCGGCAGGGCAAATAGCGTCCGCCAGCGGAGCACATAGCGATAGAACACGCTGCAGCTACGCTGCAACCATCCAGCTTTCAATGGCCGACAGCCCGTTTGTTCCTGGCTTGGAAAACCAAGGATGGTACACGGAAAGGCAGACTGACCGGCCATCAGCCTAATTCAACGACACCGTTGGGATAGAGCTTCAGCGTCAAAGGCCGGTTCCTCAAGTGCCGCAGAATGATCCGCGCAACGGCGCGGTAGTACTTGACCACCTGCCCCTTGGTAAACCCGACGGCCGGGAACATCAACTTATCGGGTCGGTGACTACGAGCAGGGCCAATCAGTAAATCAAGATGGGGTGCCATGTCCACGTCTGCGTGGGCATGAAAAGCTCGGAATTCGCATGGCCACGTCGGAGGACCTCCGTGGCCATGGCACCCCAATTTGAAAAACTGATTGGCCCTGGTGACTACGAGCCTTGGTCTGGCCATGGCCGCCGCCTACTGTGTATCGGCTTCAATATCGTTCCGCCAGCGCGCGTGCAACGTCGGTGCCGCGGTCTTCAACAATGGGCGAGCTTGCGGTTCTTCGGCAATTCCTATGGATGACAGCCTGTTGGCACGGTGATTGCATCAACTCGGCGGCCAAAGGGATGGAGCAAACGATGATAACCGACTTCCGCTTATGGATGGTGCTAAGGCGCGACGCGTCGCGTATCGCTAGGGCGCTGGAAGATCAGTGCTGGGCGGAGGTTCGAGCGAAGGCGAGCGTCCTCCCAGCGAGAGAAGTAAAAGAATACGTCCAAAGCCACGCAGCGAACCTGGTCCATCGGCAGGTGGATGAGCTTGTGCGGCGCGACGTCCGCATCACTGGCCTCCTCGCCAACAAGCTAGTCGTGCGTTCGACGTTTTTGTTGACCGATCGCTTGCTGCGTAGGCTCGCGGTGCTTCGCAAGGCGGCTTAAGACAGGAATGCTCCGTGGCCGAAATAGATCAGGCATTGCCGTTACGCTATAGCCGCCCAAGGAGCAGGGCGAAGAAGAGCGGACAGTCTTCGCTGGAGGCTGCCGCGTTTCTGGCGAAGTTGCTGGACACGGCGTTTTTTGTTCCAGGCACGAGGATCGGGATTGGTCTGGATGCCATCGTCGGCCTCATTCCCGGAGGCGGAGACCTGGTCACTTCGTTGGCTTCTCTTTACATCCTGAGCGTAGCCAACCGTCATCGAGTGCCGCGCCTCACGCAGTTGAGAATGGCGCTGAACATCGCGATCGATGCTCTGGTGGGATCCATTCCCGTTGTTGGCGACTTATTCGACGTGTACTGGAAAGCCAACTTAAAGAATGTGGAGCTGCTGAAGCGCCACTTGGCGACCGAAGGCGCATCAGCAGCGAAGCTTAAGCGGCGGGATGGATGGTTTGTCGCGGCGATCCTCGGTGGCACGGCCTTGCTAATGCTGGCGATGGCAGCGGTGGCGTTCTATCTGCTCGCCTGGACTGGAGCCTTTTTGCGGCATTGGTTCGCTTAAAACGCTACGCCAGCGGTCGAGCAGGATTGGCTTTAAGGATAAGGGAAGCGATGTTCGCCTTTTTCTCCTCACGACTCGGCTGCCTCGGATCGATCATCGTCTCGCTTATCGGGTCAGCGATTTTATTGGCCCTGATGAAAGGTTGCCAATAGATTCCGCTGATGTTTCAGAGGCACTGACCTGACCAGCCGCGTCCAGTGCAGCCGCCGCCCGTTAGAACCGTAAAAGAGGATCGTATTCTGCTCGGTCTCCCAGATGGCGCTCAACGAGACCGCTCGCGGGCCATGCAGCACAAACTCAATGGCTCATGGCCTTCCCGCGCGGAAGTAAAGCTGTTGCCTCAGTGGAAACTGATCGGCCTTCAGCGATTCCAGGCTCGCCAACGATTCAGCGAGAAACGATCGAAGTTCTTCGAGGCGCACGCCGACTCAGCGAAAACAAAAAAAATGAAGAAGGGCGTTGGACTACGTCGTCCTTCAAGAATAGAGCCAGGTTCCGGCGAGCCCCTCGGCCAGAAAGGCGGCGATGTTTCGGCGGCGCGAGAGTTAGTTAAGCGAATTCGCGAAAGCGGCGGCACGCCTCTACTGTTCCAGACGTGGACGCATCGCGACGGCTGGCCGAAGCAGGGGCTGCCAAGCGCTGAGGCCGTTATGTATGGTTGCAGCATGAGAAGACCAAGTGTCACTTATCGCCGCCTGATGCTACCCAATAGTTGCCAGCCACAGGGCGAATAGATTTTCCAGACGTCTGGAGAATCTGTCGCAACGTGTTGCCCACCGGTGGTTGTCGATCACGCGGAATGCGTCACCCGGAAACAGTCGCTAAGCCATACAAGCTGCAGGCGGTTCGCGATTCGAAACCGACGGCAGCGCTGGCTACCGCCAGCGCAGAAAGTTGGCACGGGGAATCGATCATCGTGCGGCCAGCTGCGATGTGGACAACGATATGGGTACAGAAAACCAGCACTGCAGTCCGGCCGATGCGCGACGGCCACTTTGAAATTGTCGGTGCGATCGTGCAACAGCTGACGACGCCATAATTGGAAATCTAAGTTTAGTAAAAAACCCGGAGGCCGAGTTGCCCCGGCCTCCGGTCGTCTTACAACAAGTTGACCACGCGGTCGGCCAACCCCTTCTCGCCCAAGACCACGTTGAGCTTGCCGCTCGCGGCGATCCGCTCCAAGACTTCCAATTCCCGGAGTCGCATGAGGGTCGGGTTGTCGGCCAGCAGCCGAGCGGTGTTCGCCTGGCTGCGCATGGCCGCCGTTTCTTCCCGGCGGACGATCAGGTTAGCCTCGGCCGCCTTTTTGGCCTCGGTCACCTTGTTCATCAGGTCCTTCATGTCGCCCGGCAGGATGACGTCGCGGACGCCCACCGACACGACCTGCAGACCCAGCTCGCCTGCGCGCCGACGAACCGCTTCCTCGAATTCGCCAGTGACTACGTCCTTGTCGGTCAAAAACGAATCGAGATCGCGAGCCGCCACGACGGCGCGCAGGGCCAGCTGCGCCTCGCGGTACAGCGACTGCGTCGCGCCCTCGGCCACGGTGACCGACTGCCGTGCGTCGACCACACGGTAGGTAACCACGGCGTTCATCCGCAGCGTGACCTTATCGGCGGTCATGATTTCCTGACCGGCGACGTCGAGGGTCTGCTCGCGGAGGTCGACGTCGACCACCTTGGCGTCGGCCACGCCGCGCCACCAGGCGTACTCGCCTGGCGGCAGCGTTTCAACGTACTCGCCATCCTGGAAGGCAACGCCGACGTGGCTGCGCGGCACCGAGCAAATATCGAGCGTTTGGGCAGCGTGCGGGCTACGGACGATCACCTTGAAGTCCGGATGCTCAAACCGAACCTGGCGGGCGTCGACCACTTCGATGCGCACTTCCTTCACGCCGGTCCAGTACGCGTACAGACCCGGTGGCAGAATGTGGCTGAAGCGGCTGTCGACCCACACCAGCGCACGCTGATAGTCCTTCAGGTCGACGACTTCAGCGCGGCCGGCTAGCACACCGCTCTTGACGATGACGTCGAGCTTCTCATGCTGCAGCCACGGAGTGCGCTGTGACACGACGTCGACGCGAATCTTGCCGAGTGGATCGAACAACCAATGGCGACCGGCGCCGAGCAGGCCGCGGAACTCGCCGTCGCGGAAGTACAGACCGACTTCGTAGGTGTGGATGTGAACTCGCTTGAAGAACATCATGGTCGTACCTCCTTTCTTGAGTGTGTGACTGATGGGTACAGGAAGATCAGGATGGCTTCGGCACTGAAATGGTTCGCTGTTCTCTGAAAAAACCCTCAGGCAACGAAGCGAATGACCGATCACGCGCCCGCGCGCGGAGTGCTGTTTGAGCAGTCGCGGCCGCAGCGTCGTCACAAGCCTCCGCCTTCGACGCCACATGGCAAAGGCCAAGCGACGCCTTCCGGTTTCTCGCCTGTTCGTGACGCTGCGCACGTGAACGCGGAATCCACACACTACATAGCGCCGGTGAGCGTTGCCGCGCGCGTCGTCTCGCCGGAGCGAGTACGACGACGCGCGGCTGATCAATCATCCGTCCGTTGCCCTCGGGGTTACATTGAGCGCTTGCGCGCCCTTCGTTGGAGCGAGTTTTTCAGGCTCGCGTTGGTACGGGAGTCGAACCCGCGACAGCCAGATCAGGTCTGGTGCTCTACCACTGAGCTAACCACGTTTGGTGGGCGACAATGCCTTCGTTCGATCCCAGGGAGGAACACGCATGCGCTAACCATTTCAATGGAGCGCCGCGCGCCGCTGGGCCCCGGCAATGTCAGACCTTGCTTGAAGTCCCCTAAAAAAGACGCTGACAGGAGTCGAACCTGTTTCAAGCTGTAGACCACCGCTTCGCGTCGGTGCCCCAGGCAGCCGCCTGGCCGTCAGGCTCCAGCGTCGTAGGCGTCGCCTAGCCTGGAAGGACAGGCGACGCCAGTTATGTCATTCCTCTCTAAAAGTAGTCATCGCGATGGGCGCCATCACGGGCGGCGAAATCCGCGGCACCGTG
>JAICUM010000787.1 GCA_025935855.1 Pirellulales bacterium
ACTGTCGAGCCATCTGGTGTAGTTTCGAAAGAAAAGCCGGGCGAAGCGCCCGGCGCAGGCCCGGTGCCTGCCCACCGGGGGGGCCGCCGTTAAGCGCCGTGGCGGCCTCGCCCCAATCGCACTATACTGCTAGATGTTAGTTGTCTGGAGGACACTATTGAGCCGCTGCGTGATCCGCTTAGCCGTGGCTGTCGCGATGCTATGTCTGCCGGGGGCGATCGTTCGTGCCGCCCGCTCGCAATCTCCGCCCGATCCTTCGGTCTCTACAGTCGTTAAACGCTATTGCATCGGATGCCACAACAGCAAGGTGAAAGCGGGCAATCTCCTGCTCGACTCCATCGTCACAGCTCCTGTGGAGCAGCACTCCGAACAGTGGGAGAAGGTTGTCCGCAAACTGCGTGTCCGCCACATGCCGCCGATAGGACTTCCCAGGCCCGATGAGAAAACATATGATGCCGTGGTCGGATCGCTGGCCGCTCAACTCGACGCCGCGGCCGCTGCGCATCCCAACCCGGGGCGGACCGACACCTTCCGGCGCCTGAATCGCACCGAATATCACAATGCGATCCGCGATTTGCTGGCACTCGATATCGACGTCACCTCGATACTGCCCGCTGATGACGCGGGCTATGGCTTCGATAATGTTACCGTCGGGAATCTCTCGCCTACGCTGCTGGAAAGCTATTTGCAAGCTGCGCAGCGCGTCAGCAGCCTGGCGCTCGGCGTCATCGGCAAGTCGCCCGGCGGCGAGATCGAGACGCTGCCGCCGGATTTGACTCAGGAGCAGCAGTTCGAAGATCAGCCGCTCGGCACGCACGGCGGCATGATCATGAAATACACCTTCCCGCAAGATGCCGATTACGACATCACCGTTCGCTTGCAGCGCGACCGCAACGAACATGTCGAAGGGATCGCCGGCAGCCACGACGTCGAGGTGATGCTCGACGGCGAGCGCGTGCGCCTGGTGACGGTGCGGCCGCCCGGCGGCAGCGACCATTCCGCCGTTGATAAGGACCTCAGCTTTCGTCTCTGCGTGAAAGCCGGCCCGCACATCGTCTCTGCCACGCTACCGAGAAAATCGTCACCGGTGCTCGAAAGCGGACGGCAGCCGTATATGGCGCATTTCAACATGGACCGTCATCCGCGGCTGACGCCGGCCATCTACTCGATTTCAATCACCGGCCCATACAATGCGAAAGGTCCCGGCGACACGCCGAGCCGCCGGCGGATTCTGGTTTGCAAGCCCGCCCGCCCCAGCGAGGAAGAGCCCTGCGCCAGGAAGATCTTCGCCACGCTTACCCGCCGGGCGTACCGGCGGGCAATCACGGACAAGGACCTGCAAGCGCCGCTGAAGTTCTATAAGCAGGGGCGCGCCAGTGGATCGTTCGACGATGGGATCGATATGGGCCTTCGCGCTGTGCTGGTGAGTCCGGAGTTCCTGTTCCGTATCGAGCAGGACCCGAATGGCATTGCGCCGAAGGCTTCTTACAAAATTAGCGACGTGGAACTGGCGTCGCGCCTCTCCTTCTTCCTATGGAGCAGCATTCCGGATGACGAACTGCTCAATCTCGCCATCCAGAACAAGCTGCGAGCGCCCGGCATGCTCGAAAAACAAGTCCGCCGCATGCTTGCCGACGAGCGGTCGCGCACTCTGGTAACGAACTTCGCGGACCAGTGGCTGTACCTGCGTAACCTTTCCGCGACCAAACCCGACATGCGGATCTTCGCCGGCTTCGACGACAATCTGCG
>JAICUM010000663.1 GCA_025935855.1 Pirellulales bacterium
CCGCGGCGTGACGTTCGACACGATGATCGCCGACTACCTCATCGACTCCGGCGAGCGAACGCACAACATCGACCACCTCGCCAAGAAATATCTCTGCCACGACACGATCAAAATCACCGAGGTCATCGGCACGGGCAAAAACCAGCTCCGCATGGATCAGGCGCCCGTCGAAAAAGTCGGCCACTACGCCGCCGAAGACGCCGACGTCCCGTTACGGCTCATGCCACTGCTCGAGCAGCGCCTCTCAGCGGATGGCCTGGTCGAGCTCAACAAAAACATCGAAGTGCCGCTGATCGACGTGCTGGCCGATCTCGAACACATCGGCGTATCCATCGACCTTGGCCGGCTGGCGGAACTCAGCTCGGAATACGGCCAGCGCCTCGCATCGCTCAAAATCGAAATCGAAGAGCTCGCCGGCCGGCCAATCAACATCGACTCGCCGAAGCAACTCGCCGAGCTGCTGTTCCGCGAGCTGAAGCTGCCCGTCATTAAGCGCACCAAAACCGGCCCCAGCACCGACGCCGACGTGCTGGAACAACTCGCCGAACAGCACCCGCTGCCGGCGAAAATCGTCGAGTACCGCCAGTATTCGAAACTCCTCGGCACCTACATCGACGCGCTCCCCGAGCTTGTCCATCCCGAGACGAAGCGCGTCCACGCCTCGCTCAACCAGGTCGTCGCCGCCACCGGCCGGCTCAGCTCCAGCAACCCGAACCTGCAAAACATCCCCATCCGCACCCGCGAAGGCCGCGAAATCCGCTCCGCCTTCACCGCCGGCGAACCCGGCTGGATTCTACTGGCCACCGACTACTCGCAAATCGAGCTCCGCATCCTCGCCCACTACTCGCGCGACCCGCGCCTGCTCGAAGCCTTCACCAACGACGAAGACATCCACCGATTGGTGGCCAGCCAGGTGAACGGCGTTTCGATGGACGAGGTCACGCCCGAAATGCGCCGCGGCGCCAAGGCCGTCAACTTCGGCATCATCTACGGCCAAAGCCCCTTCGGCCTCGCCAAGGGCCTCGGCATCTCCAAAGAGGAAGCCGCCGACTTCATCGAAAAATACTTCGCCACATATCCCGGCGTGCTCGGCTACCTCATCGACACGCTCACCGAATGCCGCCAGCAGGGCTACGTCAAAACGCTGTTCGAACGCCGCCGCGCGATCCAAGGCATCCGCCCCGTGCCGCCGGACTTACGCGAAAAATCCGGCGCCCTCCGCATGCTGAACGTCCCCGAGCGCACCGCCGTGAACGCCGTCATCCAAGGCACCGCCGCCGACCTCATCAAGCTCGCGATGATCCGCATTCACCGCCGCCTGCGCGAGGAACGCCACCCGGCGCGCATGCTCCTACAAATCCACGACGAGCTCTTGTTCGAAACCCCGCCAGACGCCGCTCGCGGCTTAGCGCACCTCGTCCAACAAGAAATGTCCACCGTCATCGAACTCCAGGTACCCTTAAAGGTAGACATAAAAGCCGGCCCCAACTGGGCCGACTGCGAAGCGTGGTAATCAAAAACGTTTTCGCCGCGAATCACGCGAATATACGCGAATCAAAACAGATATATGCATAACGATATTCCGCGAAATGCTCCCGTTCAGTGACCGCTGAATACTTTCTTTCCGGTTTTATTCGCGTCGATTCGTGAAATTCGCGGCAAAAAACTCCTCCTCATTGCCCATGAAGATCCTCGGCCTCGTCGGCGGCGTTGCTAGCGGAAAGTCCGCGGTCGCGGCGGCGCTGGCGCCTCGCGGCGCCGTCGTCTTCAACGCCGACCACTTCGGCCACGAAGTCCTCCGCGAACCGGCCGTGCGCGATGAGCTCGTCAAGCGCTGGGGCAGGGCGGTGCTCGACGCCGATGGCCAAATCTCCCGACCCGCTGTCGCCCAGCGCGTCTTTGCCGATTCACCACAAGCCGCCGCGGACCGCCACTTCCTCGAACAACTAACCCACCCCCGCATCCGCCAGCGCATCCTCGACGAGATCCATCGCCTCCCCGACCAGTCCGTGCCAGCAGTCGTCATCGACGCCGCGCTGCTCTTCGAATCCGGCTGGAACGAAGTCTGCCAGGCCGTCGCCTTCGTCGAGGCGCCGCTGGAAGCTAGGCGCCAGCGAGCCCGCCTCCGCGGCTGGTCCGACGAGGAATTGTCTCGCCGCGAAGCGGCCCAATTGCCGATAGAAGAAAAGCGGCGGCTCGCAGATTACGTGATCGAAAACTCCGGCTCGCTCGCAGATCTGGAGACCCAAGTCACAAACTTCTGGCAAGCCGTCGTCGAGCCATAATGGCTCGACTATATAGCCCGGCCATTCTGGCCGGGCGCTACATGCCAGCGGAAAAACCGCTCCAACCGCTTCCCTTTGCCCCGCCGTCTTGCAATACTAAGTACTGCTTTTGCATCGGAACCGAGCCAGGGTCCCGCCTAACTGCCTTGGCTAGATTCTCTTTCTCGGGCGAAGCTCGCTCAGAGCCTCGACCGCAAGTCCTCCCC
>JAICUM010000461.1 GCA_025935855.1 Pirellulales bacterium
CGGCCAACGTGAGACTCCCGCGGGCAAGCCGCGGGCATCTTTGCGCTAGCCTGACAGGTACTTGTAGCGTTCTGCCCTGGTCGACGAATGGATAGAAATAGGTGGCCGGCGTCAGGCCGGCAAGCTTGACCTACGGTCAGTTTGCCAATCGAGCCCGACATCCAGCCACTCGGCCGAGTGCGTCAGGGCCCCCACACTGATACGCTCGACGCCGGTCGCGGCAATGGAGGCGACGCTTTCCAGGTTGATGCCCCCAGAGGCTTCCAGTTCAACCCCCGGTGCGAGCGAGTTGCGCAATTGAACCGCCTCACGCAAAAGTGCGGGCGACATATTGTCTAAGAGCACAATGTCCGGCGCGGCCGGCAGCACCTCCCGAAGCTGGTCGAGCGAATCGACTTCCACTTCCACCAGCAGCTCGCGCTGGCTCTCATCCAGTTGGGCGAGGAACTGCTGTGCGCGGCGAACGGCTTCGTCCGGCGAATAGGTCAGATCATCGGCTCCAGCACCCAGTGCCAGATGGTTGTCTTTAATCAAAATGCCGTCGAACAAACCAAGGCGGTGGTTGTGCCCGCCGCCCTGGCGCACGGCATATTTTTCCAACCGCCGCCAGCCGGGAGTTGTCTTACGCGTATCGTAGATTCGAGCAGGCGCTGCTGCGATCGCTTCGACAAATTGGCGCGTCAGCGTGGCAATGCCCGAGAGGTGGCCCAGCAAATTCAAGAGCGGTCGCTCGACCGCGAGCAGGCTGCGCGCTTTTCCTGAAATCTCGGCAAGGGTCTGGCCGCCGGTGACGACGTCGCCATCATGCACCAAGGGCTGCCATTCGATATCGGGATCGTATTCATCGAGCGTGACGGCGGCGGCGGGCAAGCCAGCTACGGTGCCTGGCTTGCGTGCCACCACCCGCGCTCGACCAGGCGCGGCATCGGGAATGAGTGCCACGCTGGTCCAGTCGTAAAGCCGCTCAAGGTCTTCGCGAACGGCCAGACGGATCAATTTCCGGCAATCGTCCTCGACCTCGGCGTTCCATTCAATTTGACGGTAGTCTCTAGTAGCCATCGGCAAGCGAATTCTGGATAATCCAGGTGGCCATGTCAACCAACACGCCACAACACGAAACGCCCGCCTGGTTGCTCAAGCGAGCCGACCAAGCTACCGTCGGCGCGTTGGTGTTGGCCGCCCTCGGTTCATTGACAGCCTGGTGGTATTACCAAGGCGGAGCAGACGGACGTGTGATCGAGATCGATCGAGGGCCACAGCGATCGGCTCAGTTCTGGGTGGACGTAAACAAGGCCGACTGGCCGGAGTTGGCCCAGTTGCCGGGCGTTGGCGAAAAGCTGGCGCAGCGCATCATTGCCGCGCGCGATGAGCGCGGTCCGTTCCTCGATCACGCCGACTTGCGCCGCGTGCGCGGCATTGGCCCCAAGACGTTGGAGAAAATCAGGCCCTACTTGCGGCCGATTCCTCCCGCCGCGAACGTCGCCGGCGGCGATCACGAGCGGCAGCCGAGCGGATGATTCTATTCCGCACGCGGGCTGGGATGAGGCGTTTTTACGGGCCAAGGGAGGATGGCCTTCCCAGGCGGTCACCGTAATTGGTGACGGGCCCGGAGGCCCATCCTCCAGCAACGCGACAGCCTCATTTCTGCCCGCGTGCGGTATAACCCGGATGATTCACCGGCCCGTGGTTAAGCATTCTGCAATTCAGATGTAAGCGGCCGGGGCAGTCTTGATAGGGGTAGGGACGACCGAGTTTAGTTCGGCCGCCCCTCCCTCCAAACCGGACTGGCAGATTTCCCGCATCCGGCTTTCCGGTTGATGGTCTTACCTTGACAGGATTGACTGAATGATCCGTGGGCCGCTGTCAGGCTGTACAACCCAAGATCATGAAAGTAGGCGTTCGGCCACCGCTGGTGATCCGCGCCTTTCGCTATTCCGCGCCGACCGCGACGCTTGCGCAGCAGCGTGCGCAGGCGAGTGCGGAGCCGTTGGTCTTCGGCCACAAATACCGTCGGCCAACTGTAACGGAAGTAGGTAAACCAACCCCGTAAGGTTTGGTTCAGCGAGGCCACGATGAAGTGCATGTTCCCGCTGCGCGTGCGTTTCGTTTTGGCGCGGAGCGCCGAACGAAACTTATCCAGGCTTTTCGCGCGAGGCAGCCGTAGCCGCCCGCGGAAGGTATAGCCCAGAAAATCGAACCCCTCCGTGTCCGCATCGACGATTTTGGTCTTCGTGGGATGCAGTGTCAGGCAGCGACCCGCCGTCCACTGCTGTACCAAGGCCAAGGCCCGTTCCGCATCGTCGCGGGTGCGACACAGAATCACGAAGTCATCGGCATATCTCACCAACTCGAAGCCGGCTTTCGCCAGCGTGTGGTCGAGTTCGTTCAGATACAGATTGGCAAGGAGCGGAGAAATGACCGCCCCCTGCGGTGTGCCTTCCTCGGGAGTCCACTGCTTCAATTCTTCCAACACGCCTTGGTGCAGAAACTGCTCGATCAGAGACAGGGCACGCCTGTCAGAGACCTTCCCTCGAACAAGGTCCAAGAGCTTGTTGTGCGGAATCGTGTCAAAGTAACTTTTGAGGTCGGCATCGACGACCCAGGCATATCCCTGGTCCAGTAACGTCTCCACTTGCTCCAAGGCGTGCCGACAGCCCCGGCCGTGCCGGAAGCCGTAGCTGCGTTCATGGAACTCGTGGTCGAAGATCGGTTCGATCACGCTCAATACTGCCGTTTGCACGACGCGATCGACCACCGTGGGTATCCCCAGCGGCCGCATCTCTTTCGAGCCCAGCTTCTTGATCCAGTGGCGGCGAATGTCTTGCGGGCGATACGTGCCGGCCTTGAGCCGCTGGGCAAGCTGGTCGAGTTCTCGATCCTGTCGCTGTCCAAAAGCTCTGGTCGTCACATGGTCAACTCCCGCGGCGCCTTCGTTCGCCAGGACGCGAGCTGCCGCGTCTTGCAACGTGGGCATAGCGAAGATTTTATCAATCAGCGTGTGCCATCGTCCTCCTCTCACCCCCGTTTCGAGGGTCGTCAACATGCGGTCTGTCCAAACACTGGGATTCGCCCACATCCGTTGGGACGGGGGTTCTCCAACCGGTGTAGCCGCGAAGGGCACTCTTGTTGGTTTGTTTTCCACTGGCTTGTCCATCACACATCCATCTTCCTGGCCACCCTTCGCTCCATCGTGATTAGCGACTTCTCAGCTACTATGGGGCCTCTGACTTCCATCCGGTTGGCTCTTCGTACACGGGTGCTCGGCATAGCCGAGGTTACGGCACATGAACACCACCTGAGCCGGATGGATCTCCCTGCTTAACGTCGTTGAACCTTCCGTTCGTTCCGTCTCCAACCACCTGTCGTCGCCCTGGGGCCAATGTCTGTTTTCTGCCTTCAGGCTTACCGCGGAGCACGGCGTTCACCGTCTCCATCGCTCTCGCGACCATTGGCGTCATTTGGGCTTCACCCTCACTCGCGGGATGGCCACGACGACCCGCCGAATCGAGTTCGCTAACTACGGACCAAACGTTCGTATCCGATTGCTCTCCACCCCCTCTCGCGAGGACGCAGTTATCTTCCACTTCAAGACTCAGACATTACAATCTTGGCGAGGACTTGCACCTCGCTGATTCAACGCGCTCACAGGCGCACGAGTGCGGCGATTCATCGCCGCTTTCCCTCGTCGCGGAGCGACCTTCTCTCCGATCGCGAGGATTGGCGGCGCATCTCGGCGGCCGCCGAGGGCTGCTAGTCCTATCCCAGCATTTTGTCTTGTTCCTGCATTGGCGCGGTTGCGACACGGTCACAAGGGATGCGAGGCGCGGGCCGGAGTGGCTGATTCCGAACGCGCCGAGATAAAAAGAGGGTCGCTCCGCGACAACGGAAAGCGGCGATAAATCGCACGCACTCCAAAAGGACCAACCAAGCATTAGCGCCGCATGCACGGGCCGTTGCGAATCCGGGTTAAGCATTCTGCAATTCAGATGTAAGCATCCGGGGCAGTCTTGGAGTGCGGCGATTCATCGCCGCTTTCATTCGTCGCTCAGCGACCTTCTCTCCGATCGCGAGGATTGGCGGCGCATCTCGGCGGCCGCCGAGGGCTGCTAGCCCGGATTATTCAGTGCGCCATGAGAAGTATTGGTTTTCCCAGTAGGTGCAACCCCTAC
>JAICUM010000758.1 GCA_025935855.1 Pirellulales bacterium
ACGTGCGTTCAGAATGGCCGTCGTGGTTTCGCTGCCAGGCGGCAGCACCTGCACGGCGTTGCGGCGGACGCCAGCCGAGGGGTGCTTGAGCGCGACGACGGCGGCATGCAGCGATTCGGGATGCTGCTCGTCAATCGCGCCGATGCCGTGCAGCGTCCAGAGGGCGTGGATCGCGCCGACGTTCAGGCCGATGGCGTCCGTCGATTTGTCGGCGACGAGCTTGACCAGCTGCGGGACGACGTCCTGCTTGCCGCGTTCGACGAGCAGCCGCTGAGCGTGGCGGCGCCAGAAGAGGTTGTCGTCGGCAAGCGTGGCGACGAGCTCTTCGGGCGAGGCGTTCGTCAGATTCTTGCCAGCCGCTTTGCCGTTTGGTTTCTCGCTCGCCTTGCCGTACACAACGCGGTAGATGCGGGCGTGTACTTTGTCGCGCAGGTCGGTTTCGTACGCGGCGCCGGCGCCGGTCCTAAAGCCTTCGGGCGTCGGATTGTGCTGCACGATGTAGTTGTACCAGTCGATGAACCACACGTTGCCGTCAGGCCCGACTTCGGCCATCGTGGGCGCCGTCCACTCGTCGTCGCTGGCCAGGAAGTCGCCGAGGTTCGCCGAACGGAAGCCGGCGCCCGCATCGACCAGCGCGAAAAAGCCGATGAGGTGACCGGTCGGCTCGCACACAAACGCAGTGCGGTTCCAAAAGCGCTCGGGATACACGCGGGCCGTGTAAAGGGCGTGGCCGGCGCCGGCGGTGTAGCGGCCGTGGTGATCGACCTGGCGGACCTTGTCGGTGATCGGCGAGATGCGGTCGGTGTCGAAAATGCCGTCGAGGGTGAGCGACGGCGTCCAGCCGCGCACCCGTTCGTAGTATCGATTGGGAATCGGCATGAACACGCTGGGGCAGCCGTTGGCGGTCGAGCCGAAGACGAGGCCTTCCTCGCTCAGGCCGAGGCCCCACGTGTTGTTGTTCGTGGAGCGGAGGAACTCGATGACTGAACCGTCGGGGCGGAAGCGGTGGAAGCCCTGGGCGAATGCAGTGGTTTTGTCGCCGATGCGCACCGACGATTTGTTGTAGCCCTGCATGCCCCACATCCAGTTGTCGAGGCCGTACTGCATGTTGCTCGCGCCGCCGTGGGTGTCGTTCATCGCCCAGCCGGTGAAGAGGACGCGGCGCTCGTCGGCGCGGTCATCGCCGTTTGTGTCCTTGAGGAACAGCGTCTGGCCGCCGCTGTGGACGAGGATTCCGCCGCGCGTGAAGGCGATGCTAGAGGGGATGCTCAGATCTTCGGCGAAAATAGTGAACTTGTCGGCCCGGCCGTCGCCATCGGTGTCCTCGCAGATGCGGATGCGATCGCGACCGCCGTCGGATTTGTGCAGCTCGTTGGGGTAATCGACCGACTCGGCGAGCCACAGCCGGCCGCGCTCGTCCCATCCCATGCACAGCGGCTTGCCGCCGAGATCGGGCTCGGCGGCGAAGAGCTCGACGTGGAAACCTTCGGGGACGGCGATCCGCTTGATCGACTCCTCCGGCGGCAAGGGCAACTGCATCGTGTGATGCGGCTGGCCCTGGCTGCCCCACTTGGGGCTGGGGATGTAATTGGGGATCTTGGCGCCGACGTCGGCGTATTTGAACGGCTTGTCGGCGGGGAGTTTTTTCAGCTTGAGAGGGGTGAGGAGCTCCGCGTTTGGAGCGGGTTCATCGGCAGCGGCGGCGAGAGAGACGTTGCAATAGACAAGTGCAAGGGCGAAAAGCACAAACGCGTGCGCGAGGATTGAGCGGCGGTGATGTCGTTTGATTTCTTGCATCGCTGGGTTCTGAGGAGGCGTTCGTGGAACAGAATCCGCTTCAGGTAGTTTAACGTGGAAGGGGTCGGGAGTCTTTTGCGACGGGGGGCG
>JAICUM010000427.1 GCA_025935855.1 Pirellulales bacterium
GAAGGACAGGCGATGGTCGCCGCCGCCCGCAAACATAACCGCACCGTGCAGGTTGGCCTGCAACGTCGTAGCACACCGCATTTGCTTGAGGCGCGGGACAAGTTCATCAAGACGGGCAAGCTCGGGCGCGTGGCGTTCGTCGATATCCACAGTTACGGCGGAAAACCGGGTCCATTGCCGCCCGATCAACCGGCGCCGGCCACGCTCGACTGGGAAACATACATCGGCCCCGCTCCGTTCCGGCCGTACAACCCGGCGATTCACCCGCGGAGTTGGCGAAACTTCCGTGCCTTCGGCAACGGTAAAATCGGCGATCTGTGCGTCCATTTTTTCGATGTCGTGCGGTATTTCCTTGGCCTGAAGTGGCCGCGAACGATCAGCGGAACCGGCGGCGTGAAATTCCACACATCGGACGATCCGTCGCGAGAATCCGACACCCCCGACACACAATCGGTCGCCTTCGACTTTGGCAACACCATCGTCACCTGGACGCACCGCGCCATCGGGGAGAACCCCGACCCCGATTACGGTTGGGGCGCCACGCTGTACGGCGACCGCGGCACGCTCAAGCTCAGCATTATGCGGTACGATTTCAAGCCGCTTGGCGAAGGAAAACCTGAGCACGGCGACTATCTCGACGAACGGGACAAGCACCCCGAGGACGTGGCGCACAAAGAAACCGAGATTTACGCCGCTCCCGCCACGCGACGGCACATGCAGGATTTCCTCGCCGCCCGGCGCGAAGGCCGCAAGCCGGTGTCCGACATCGAGGAGGGCTACATTTCCACGGCGTGCTGCATTCTGGGCAATCTGTCGTGCGATCTGGGCCGCTCATTCGCATGGGATGCGGAAAAACAGCGCATTGCCGGTGACGAAGAAGCCAATAAGTCACTCGTCCGGCCGTATCGGGCGCCTTGGCAACATCCCGCTGTGACCTAGTCCGTGCTTGGCGCGGCCGTCATAAAGCGAACGCCCAGTCAGGGGCTGTTTCTTTCTGGCTATTGCGGGTCGCTTTTCCCGCGAAAACGGCGCTTCCCGAACGTTCGGCGTCAATTTGTGGGGTAAATTACCCAAGCAGCCGCATGCGGTTCGCCTTGGGTGGCCTCAAATGATGCATGACCGTCACCCGGTTTATGGGCCGGGCGTCGAAACGGAAGATGCGGACGGTTCCGCCAGAGTCTTCTGCGCGCAGTGCTGCGTGAACGTGCAACCGACCGAATCGGATGTCGAAGATGAACAAACCACTGGGCTTTGAAAACGCCCTCTCCGAATTCAAGGCTTGTGATCAGAACCTGGCGTCGGGCGAGCCGACGGCTTGGGGCTTCGAGATCATTGGCAAGCTCTCCGAGGAGCAGCTTGCGCGTCTTAAGCAGTTCGGCGAGCTGCAATACTCGTGCGGCCGGTGGTATCTCGTCACCCATCATCTGACCCGCGAGGAAGCTGAGCAGAAATACGGCGCGGTGACCCTGGAAATTCACTGCGTGGATCAGTCCATTTGCTCGGTGAGGTTCGGAGACACGCCGTTTGTCTCAACCACGCTCTGTGATTGGAGCTAGGCCTGGCCCGGCCGTTTCATTCAGTCCGAAAGAGCGCGCCGACTGGATAGTTGGCGCTCGATCAATCATCTTGGCGGAATGATTGGTCGCTTGCCTCTTAAACGCTGGCTTGCTGAGCGCCTCCGTCGGCCGACGCTGGGCGAGCTTGGAGAACGCTACGCCGCGCGGTTCTTGCGGCGTAAGTGCCGGTACCGCATTGTTGCCACGCGCCGCCGACTGCGCTATGGCGAGTTCGACGTCATTGCGGTCGATGGTCGAACGATCGTCTTTGTGGAAGTGAAGACCCGCCGGAGTGAGACCGGCCCGCGGCCGGCGCTCGCGGTGGACGAGCATCGCCGGCAGCGGATGACCCGTGCGGCGACGGCGTTTCTCAAATCGCACGGCTTGCTGGAATACCCTGCGCGGTTCGACATTGTCGAAGTCATTTGGCCGGTGGAAAGCCGCCGCCCGCAGATTCTGCACCACCGGAACGCCTTCACCGCCGAAGGACGCGGGCAGTTCTTTCGCTAATCGCCCGGGCGGCGTTAGCACTCCGCGCGGTGGTGCTAGCACGATAAAATGGGGACTGGGCCGGCAGTTCGCGATCCCGTCAGGAAAACCCCAGCCAGGAAGGTGGCTTGATTCCCATGGCCAAACACATTTTCGTTACCGGAGGCGTCGTCAGCTCCCTGGGCAAGGGACTCACGAGCGCGTCGATCGGCATGTTGCTGGAGCGCCGCGGCCTGCGGGTGCGGATGCAGAAGCTCGATCCGTACATCAACGTCGATCCGGGGACGATGAGCCCCTACCAGCACGGCGAGGTGTATGTGCTGGACGACGGCAGCGAGACGGACCTCGATCTGGGCCATTACGAGCGGTTTACGAACTCGCCCCTGACCCGGGATTCGAACTACACGACCGGGCAGATTTACCTGTCGGTCATCAACAAGGAACGGCAGGGCGAGTTTCTGGGGAAGACCGTGCAGGTCATCCCGCACATTACCAACGAGATCAAGTCTGTCATCGCCCGGCTGGGCGAAGGCGACGTCGACGTCGTCATCACGGAGATCGGCGGCACGGTCGGCGACATTGAAAGCCTGCCGTTTCTGGAGGCGATTCGGCAGTTCGCCCTCGACGTCGGCAAGCAGAATTGCTCGTACATCCACCTGACGCTCGTGCCCTATTTGAAGGCGGCCCGCGAGTTGAAAACGAAGCCGACGCAGCACTCGGTCGGCCAGTTGCGTGAGATTGGCATTCAGCCGGATGTTCTTATTTGCCGGACCGAGCAGCCGATCAGCCGGGAGGACAAGGAAAAGATTGCGCTGTTCTGCAACATTCCCTACGAGGCCGTGATCGAGGAGCGGGATAAGGATTTCTCGATTTATGAAGTGCCGCTGAGCCTAGTGGAGAACAAGCTGGACGGGCTGATTTGCCGGCAGTTGGGACTGAAAACGCCGGAGCCGCAGATCGACGATTGGCGGGAGCTGTTGCGCCGGCTGCGGCATCCGAACCACGAGGTGAGCATCGCGGTTGTCGGCAAATACGCCGAGCACCGCGACGCGTACAAATCGATTTACGAGTCGCTGGATCATGCCGGGATGGCCAATTCGGCTCAGGTTCGCATCGCCCGGATTCAGAGCGAGGAGTTGGAAAGCGAAGGCCCGGAGCGGATGCTCGCCGGTTACGACGGCATCCTGGTGCCCGGCGGCTTCGGCGAGCGCGGCATTGAAGGCAAGATCGCGGCGATTCGTTATGCCCGCGAAAAGGGCGTGCCGTTCTTTGGCATTTGCCTCGGCATGCAGTGCGCGGTGATCGAATTCGCCCGGGATGTGTGCGGCCTCACCGGGGCCCATTCGACGGAGTTCGACAAGGAGACCCGGCATCCGGTGATCTGCCTGCTCGACGAGCAGCGAGCGATCACCGACAAGGGCGGCACCATGCGGCTGGGCGCGCAGGAGGCGAAGCTCGATCCGGCCAGCCAGGCGGCGACGGCGTATGGTTCGACGACGATATCGGAGCGGCACCGGCATCGGTATGAGCTGAACAACCGTTATCGGCAGCAGTTCGTGGCCAATGGCCTGATGATTGCCGGGACGAGCCCGGACGAGCAGTTGGTGGAGATTGTCGAGCTGCCTGAGCACCGCTGGTTTGTGGCGGTGCAGTATCATCCGGAGTTCAAATCGAAGCCGACGGCCGCGCATCCGCTGTTTGCCGGGTTCATTGCGGCGGCGGTGGAGTATCACGCGGCCAAGCAGGGGCGGGTGGCGGACGGTTCGGCGCCGCCGAAGAAATCGCCGGCGAAGCCGCAGCGGCAAGAAGCTTAGCGTGGTTTATTCGCGTTGAGAGATGAGCGACGAGAAGAAGATCATCATCGACGAGGACTGGAAGAGCCAGGTGGCCGCGGAGAGGGAAGCGGCCGCTCGCGAGGTTCACCAGCATGAGGCGGGCGAAGGGGCGGCGGCGGCCGCCGGGCAGCAGATTCCGGCGTCGTTTGAGCTGCTGGTGACGACGTTTGTGACCGACGCCATGGTGGCGCTTGGCCAGTTGCCGCATCCGGTGACGCAGAAGCTAACGTTTGACGCGGTGCATGCGCGGTTCGCGATCGACATGCTGGAGGTCATCGCCGACAAGACCAAGGGCAATCTGGCGCCGGACGAGGAGCAGGGGCTACACGAGGTGCTGCATCAGTTGCGGATGGCGTTTGTGGCGATCAGCCAGCAAGCGGCGGCGCCAGCATCCGTGGACATTTCTCCTGCCAGCTAAGCACTGGCGTGCCATGCCCACGTCTGCGTGGACATGGATTAGCTGGTCATCCCGCCCACGTCGGCGGACCTCCGTGGGCATGGCACGCGTCGTAAATGGCCTGTACGGCGGGTGGGATTTAGCGTATTTCACGCCTTCGCGCAAACCGCGCCGTTCCGCTAGCGTTGCGCTGCACCCCGCTTCCCGCCCCATGAACGAAC
>JAICUM010000191.1 GCA_025935855.1 Pirellulales bacterium
CCCCGAGCCGAAGCAAAAACTCCACGAGCGGGATTTCGTTCATGGCCTGAAGAGCGGCACGACCTTTCCGCTGGTCGAATTCATGACCATGAAGCAATACCCCTCGGCCGAGCGCGTCGCCGTCTTCTACGGCCAGTGCGCGGCGCTCGCCAAGCTGTTCCTCAAACTCGGCGCCGCCGACAAGGCGCTCCACTTCCTGGAAGAAAGCGAAGCCGACGGAGCCGCTGTCGCCCTTCGCGACGTGTACGGCATCAAACGTCCAGAGGCGCTCGACACCATGTGGCGGCGCGAAGTCACCGGTCCGGGCGATTCGAAAGTCGCCGCCACCATCTCCCCGCTAATGCCGCTGAGCGCGCCGCTAGCGGTACTCGCTCCGTAGCGGTGACTGTCAAGTCGCCGAGGGTCGCGAGGGCGAGACCCTTGCCGAGCCGCTCCGCCGTGTGCGCTTCTTGGCTCGGCAGGAGCCTCGCCCTCCCGCCATCTGCTACCGGAGCTTCAACGTCGCCGGCAATTCAATCCGCGCCGCCCGCTCCGCCGGCGACCACGCCGATAACAGCACTACAATCACCCCGCCGATAAACCCCGCGAGCAGCAAATAGGGGTGAAACACGTACGGCACCGGATGCCCGATGACCGACATCGTCGCCAGGTGAATGAGATAGGCTAACCCAGCGCCTGAAACCACCGCCGGAACCAGTGCCAACAGCGCGATCATGATCGCTTGCGAAAAAATGAGTTTTCGCACCTGATCGCGCGTCATCGCAACGATCCGCAGCAGTCCGAGTTCAAACGTCTGCTCGAGCACGCTCATCGTCAGCGTGTTCGCCACGCCGAAGGTCACCACCAGCAATCCAAGGACGACGAGGCCCCACAATCCAGCATCGACGCCGGCCATCATCTTGTCGATCTGCTGTTGAATATCCGAAAACGAGTTCAGCACGAGCCCGTAAGGCGCAACCGCCTTCTCCAGCGCCTTGCGGACTTCGTCGATTCGCGAATGATCGGCCTTGATCACGTAGGTGTTCACGCCCCCGATCTTCAACTCGCGCTCCGCGGCGCTGCGATCCATATACAGCGTCAGCCCGGCCGCCAAATAATCATTCGCCACGGCCGCGATGCGGAATGTCTTATCGCCGTCGTCAGTCGTCAGCGTCACCTCGTCCCCGGGCTTCAACTTCGCGCGCTGCGCGAACACGGAACCCGCCACCACCTGACCTGCGAGCAACGCCTCGCGCGTCTTGTCCGGCGCAGCATTCACCAAGTCAAACGATTGCAGCTCGCTCTTTTCAAACGAGCGAATGATGAGCATCACGGTCTGACCGTTGGCTTCCATATTCTGGAAGGTCAAACCGTCAACGCTGGTGATCCCCGGTATGGCCCGAATCTTCTCGCCCAATTCATCGGGGATGTCGATGGCCATGCCGCTTGACATATCCAGCGACCCGGCGCGAACCAAAAAGTCCGCGATGATCGTTTTGTGATACCAATTCCGCACATCGTTGATATTGTCGAGCACCATCCACGCAAACGCGGTAAAGGCGGCCGCGCCCACGAAGACCACGCCAACGGTCAAGGTCGTTCGCGCCCGGTGAGTTAGCAAATTGCGGCTTGCCAGTCGCGATTCCACGCGCAGCCCGCGCGGCATGATCCAGGCGACGGACCGCGAGATCGGCCTCAGGCCCAAAGGCAATAGCAAACTCAGTCCCACCAGGATTAATAGTCCCGACCAAACCGCGTGGTAAATCGGAATCGTCCCCAAGCTGGCCGCGGCCATCACACTGCCGCAGAAGATGATGATCAACAGTCCGATTAGCGACAGGTATTTCGAAAACCCTTCCATCTCCTCAGGCAGCACGTCCCGCATCGCGTCCAGCGGCGAAAGGTGCGTCGCTTTCCACGTCGGAATGGCGGCGCCAAGAAATGAAATCCCCAAACCGAAGACCACTCCCCACACAAAGGGCATCAGCGTCAGCTCGATCGGCGGAAGCGTGGTTTGGTAAAGTTGCCCCATCCCCACCGTCAGATAGTTCGCCACGAGCACGCCGACTCCCGCGCCGATGGCGGTTCCCGCCAGTCCCAGCGTGAGTGCCTGCCCCAACACGAGCCTCGCGACTTGCCCGCGCGTGGCGCCAACCGCCCGCATCATGCCAAATTGCCGCCGCCGTTGCGTGACGCTCATCAAAAACGTATTGGCAATAACGAACACGGCCAGCACCAGCGACACCGTCCGAGCCATCTGCAGCGCCTGATCCGTCGCCAACGCGGTCTCCTCGGCAATCGCGCTGCGCCCGGCTGGCTTTCCCACCGTCGCGTTCGGCGGCAGCCGCTTGGCAATCTCCGCTTTCACCACCGCTTCGTTCGCGTCCGGAGCGAGCACTATCTGGATCGAATCGAGTTGCCGTGGCCTCTTGAGCCAGTCCTGCGCCATCCGCAGCGGCATCATGAGAGTCGCGCCCTGAGTCGTGACCGCCGTTCCATGAACCTTGTAGAGTCCAATCACCCGCGTGTGTTTGACGCCCGCGGGAGCCAGCGCCGCCACTTCGTCGTTCAGCTTGACGCCAATGCTGTCGGCAAAATCCTTGCTGAGCATAATGCCCTTGGCTTCGCCGATCGACTTGCCCGACTCAATCTCGTATTCGTGTACGGCCTTGTCGCGCTGCGGATCGACGCCCAGGGCCACGATCTGAATCTTCTGTTGCTTGGGGGCTTCCGCCTTGTCCTTTCCCTCGGAACTGGCGCCTTGGCCGCTCGCTTGCGGGTGGGCGTAGAGATTGATCATTCGCTTGACGATCGGGGAGGCCACCTGCACCCCGTGCACGTCGCTCACCTCCGCCAGAAGGCGCTCGCTGATCGGCCCGCCTCCGCGACCCGTCACCTCCAGCGCCGCCTTCCCCGCGATCGATTCAAAGATGTCGTTGAACGCCCGCTTCGTTGAACGCGAGGTGAACGCTACGGCCACCACCGCCGTGACGCCGATCACTACGCTGGCGAGCGTTAGCGCCGCACGGCCGGGACGATTGCGCGTCTCGCGCCATCCAAGCTTCCCAAGAATCATGACGCCTTCCCCGCCTTGGCCGGCGTCGCCTTCAAGCCGCGCTGATGATGGAGCGACACCTCGCTCTCGATGTGCCCGTCCCGCAGCCGCACGATTCGGTCGGCGTAGTCGGTGACGTGCATCTCGTGCGTCACGATCACCACGGTCTGGCCCTGCTTATCCACCAGGTCGCGGAACAGCCGGATCACCTGTTCGCCGTTGACGCTGTCGAGATTTCCGGTCGGCTCATCCCCCAGCACCAGCGCGGGCTTGATGACCAGCGCCCGGGCCACCGCGACGCGCTGCTGCTCGCCGCCGCTCATCATGCTCGGCAGATGCTCGGCGCGTTTCGCCAGGCTCACCTTTTCCAGGGCGGCCATCGCCCGTTCGCGCGCTTCCCGTGATGAAACGCCGTCGAGTTCCAGCGGCAACATGACGTTCTCGAGCGCCGAAAGCGTCGGCAGCAGATTGAACGCCTGGAACACAAACCCGATTCGCCGCCGCCGCATGAGCGTTCGCTCGGTGTCGCTCACGGTGGCCAGGTCGGTTCCTTCGAGAATCACCTGCCCGCTGGTGGGTGTATCCACGCCGCCGACGATGCTCAGCAAGGTGCTCTTCCCGGAGCCGGACGAACCTACAATGGCCAGGAATTCCCCCGGCTCGACCGTCAAATCGACCCCGCGCAGCGCCTGGACGCTCACCGCGCCGGTGTCGAACGTCTTAACAATGTCTCTCGCCTCAATGACAGGCACAGCCTTTGCCTCGCTGCTCGGGCCTCGTGGATCAAACCCAATAGTTTAATGCCCTGGGGCAAGGGCAACAATTGCGCCAAATCCAGGCAGAAACACACCTTAGCGCGATGTAATCCGCGATTTGCGGACCTTTAACTGGCCAGCAGGACCCGTTTTGGCACGTCCAAACACGCGGTCGTACCTCCCGGCGCGAAATTCCTTGTAGGGGCGGCGGCTTGCCGCGGAAGCAACAACAAAACCGCGCCACAATGGACGCGACAGAATAACGGAATTCAGTACCCACAAGTCCGCTTAACCGACGCCTCCGGAGAGCGGCCGAAACTTGATCCTCCGGCCGCAACCGGTATTCTGAACGTCGCTTTCGCGCCACGTCAGAGCTTCCACGGCAGAACCAAGTATGGCTCCGCGCCGCCGCAAGGCCTTCAGTCTCGTCGAGCTGCTGGTCGTCACGGCCATCATCGCCGCGCTCGTCGGCCTGTTGCTGCCCGCGGTGCAGGCCTCACGCGAAGCGGCTCGCCGCTCGACGTGCTCGAACAACTTGCGGCAGCACATTCTCGCGCTCTCGTCGTACCACGCGGCCCACGATCGCCTGCCGCCCGGCCGGCTCTTCGGAAAAAGCACGGCGCCCGATCAGCGTCTCGACTATTCCTGGGCCGCGCTCGCGTTGCCGCAGCTTGAGCAGCCGTCGTTGTATTACGCGATTGACTTTACGCTCCCCTGGCAGGCGCCGAAAAACACACGCGCCGTCAGCACGTCGCTCGCCGTCTTCCGCTGCCCAACGGGCGAGCTTGAATTCGCCGGCGACTCCGATTACGGCGGCGTCTCCGGCACGCTTCGCGACACCACGCCCGCCGATCAGGCGGACAATGCTGAACCGTTCGAGCGCGGCGTCCTTATCAACGCCCAAGACATGCACCAAGGCATTCGGTTCGCCCAGGTGACCGACGGCCTGAGCAACACGCTGGCCGTGGCCGAGAACGCCGACTTCACGGAAGAGGAAGAAGGCTACTGGGCCTGCGGCGTCAACTTGATCTCGCACGACAAGGGCCCGGTGAACAGCGAACGCAACGGCATCATGAGTTGGCACCCCGGCGGCGCTCAGGCTGCCCGCGCGGATGGATCCGTCACCTTCATTTCCGACTCGGTCGAACCGCGCATCGTGGCCGCCTTGTGTACGCGCGCCACCGGCGATGCGATTGAGTAGCCCGTGAAAAGGACACGTCCCTATAGATTGTTCCGCAACCGCGTTATGGATTAATTCACTCATTCCAGCTAAGGGAGGAATCGCGATGAAGAACTTGTTGATCACGCTCATGGCCGTCGGCTTGTTGACGGTCGTCGCTCAAACAGCCGAGGCCAGCAGCCGCACCAGCGGCGGCGCCAAACGCAATTCGACGATGCGCGTCGTCAACAACTCGGCCTTGATCGTGGCCGTCATCATGGACAATGTCACCCCGCCGACCGGCAACTCCAATGCCTTTTTGAACGCCGGCGGCCAGATTCTCTACCCGGGCCAAATCTTCAACTTCAAGGTCTCCGCCGGCGCGCACACGGTCGTGGCCGCTCCCATCACCGCCACCACGCCCGTCATTACCATTGGCAGCCAGGCCTCGGTGCCCGCCCACGTCGCCAAGGGCGGCAAACGCACCATCAGCATCACCAACATCGACTCGACCCACGTCATCATTAACCCGCTCTAAAAGTGGCTGACGCCACACCCGCCATCGGCGCGTGCCATGCCCACGGAGGTCCGCCGACGTGGGCATGTCTGTTTTTTCGTACTCAAGCCCTCGCAGTTATGGGCCTGGCGTTGCCGCGGGGTCGATAGCACAAGCTTTCCCGTTCGCCTTTTCTCATCGCGTACTACCACGAATGGCTCGCACCGCGCTTCTCATCCTCGCCGCCGTGTTGCTCGCTCTTAGCTGGCTCGACGAGCGGCTCTTCATCGCCGCCTGGGCCGGCCTCATCCTGTTCTTCGCCTCCGTGCCGGCCCGATCAGCGAGACTCGGCTGGCTGGCCGGCGCCTTGTTCGGCGCCGTTTCACTCGCGGTTTCCTTCCACTGGGCTCCGCGCATGCTCTCCTATTCGTTCGATTGCGACGAGTGGTCCGCCAAGCCGCTCCTCTCGTTCGCCGCCCTCCTGCTCTGGGAATCCATCCCCTTCGGCTTCCTTGGCCTGACCGCCGCTCTGGCGAAAGCTCGCCGCGTCCCCCTCTGGCTCGTCCCCGCCAGTTGGATCGCTCTGGAGCATTTCTGGCCCAAGATCTTTCCGTCATCCCTCGGCCAAACCCAAACCGGATTCGCCCCGATGCTGCAAGTCGCCGAGCTCGGAGGCGTCGCCGCCGTGTGCTTTGTGATGATCTACGCCTGCGCCGACCTCGGCCGCTCGATGGCCGAGCGCTACTTTGCCAGGCGCTGGAGGTCCGCCGCGCCGCTGTTATTGCTTATCGCTACGGTCCTTTTCGGAGTCGTCCGTATGCGCTCGCTTAACAACGTGATTGCCGGCGCCAAACCCCTCCGCGTCGGCGTCATTCAAATCGATCCCTCCTACAACGAATCACCGCAAAAAATGCGCGACGCCTCTGAGCCGCTCGCCGCCGCGGTCGATCTGCTCGTCTGGCCCGAATCCACCCTCGGCACGTACTGCACCACACTCAGCGGCCTCGCCGAGGTTAACCGCGACATAAGAATCGTCCGCGAACCGTTCATCCAAGACCAGTTTGCCCGCGGGCTGAAAGTTCCGCTCTTGGTCGGCGGCAAAAGCTTCGAGCCTGGCGTCCCGGAGGACGGTCCCTATCTGCAAACCGCATTTCTCATTGATCCATCGGGCCGCTTTGCCGAGCGCTACCAGAAGCGCGTGCTGCTCCCCATCGGCGAATACGTTCCCTACGAACAGTACTGGCCCTGGCTGCACGAGTGGGCGCAGCTCGGCGAGTACTTCCGCGTCGGCAGGAGCGACGATCCCATCCCCATGCCCGGCGGCGAAAAGCTCGGCGTTCTCATGTGCTACGAAGACACGATCGCCGACGCCGCCCGCCGCAGCGTGGCCCGCGGCGCCGAGGTGCTGATCTCGCTCATCAACGACTCGGCGTTCGACACGGACATCGCCCTGGAGCAGCACCGCCGACTCGCCACGCTCCGCGCCGTCGAAAACCGCCGCACACTCATCCGCTGCGCCGGCACCGGCGTCTCCTGCGCGATTGACCCATTGGGCCGCGTCGTCACCCGCCTGCCGCTCAACCAAGACGGCAGGTTCACGACAGCCGCTCCACTGCTCGACAGCCGTACCGTTTACAACCGCGCCGGCTACCTATTCCCCTACGTCTGCGCGGCGCTAGTCGCCGGACGGGCATTGCTAAGAAAGGTGAAACGCCCATCCCCATAAAAGCCGCGGCGGCTCGTCACGCAGCAACGTTCCGCGACGCACCGTCACAACAATAGCAGCGGCAACCCGCTTTCGCGCTTTACCTGGTTGATCGTACACTGCTTCGGCGACTTGTCCGGCCGCCAGCGGAGGAACTTTGTGCCGTGGCGGAAGCGGCCGCCGGTGAAATGGTCGTATTGGACTTCGACGACGAGCTTTGTCTTCAGCGGCTCCCATTCGGTGGAGCGCTTGGTGCTCCAGCGGCTGGGGCCGCCGGGCTTGCCGCCGGTGAAGCCGGGCGGGGCGATGAGCTTTTCGAGCTTCTTCGTGATCTCGGCCGTCGCGAGGGCAGGGCCGGTCGCGATGAAGCCGACGTGGTTCAACAGGCCTTCTTCGTCGTACAGACCTAAGAGGAGCGAGCCGACGACCGGTTTCTTCGAGGCGTAGCGGAAGCCGCCGACGACGCAATCGGCTGATTTGAGCGTTTTGATTTTCTCCATGCCGTCGCGGTTGCCGGACTGGTAGGGCAGGTCGAGCCGCTTGGCGATGACGCCGTCCAGGGCGTTGCCGGCGCGCTTGGACCATTTCTTGATCGTGCGTTGGTCGGCGGTTGCCGGCGACAGCGCGATGTTCGGGCTCTTCTTGATGAAGCGATTGGCGAATGCTTCGAGTTTTTTGCGCCGGGCGCTAAGCGGCAAGCCGGTGAGGTTTTTTCCGGCGGCATCCACGAGCAGGTCGAAGACGATGAGCTTGGCGGGCGTCTCGGCGGCGAGCTTGCGAATGCGGCTTTCAGCCGGATGAATACGCTGCAAGAGCGCATCGAACGAAAAGGCGCCGTCGATGGGAATCACAATCTCGCCATCGAGGATAAATTTGTCCGCTTTCAGCGCTTTCAGTGCGGCGGCGAGCTCGGGAAAGTAGCGAGTAAGCGGCTTGGAGGATTTGGACTGCAGGTTGACCTTCGCGCCGTCGCGGAAGGCGAGACAGCGGAAGCCGTCCCATTTGGGTTCGTACTGCCACTGGTCGCCGGTCGGGATTTCGCCGACGCTGAGGGCTTCCATCGGGGGATAGGAGAGCTTGATGGGAAGAGACATAGGCGCGACGTGCTTGGAAAGTCGAGGCGCCTGCCAAGTGTAGACCTCTCGCTCCGCGAGAGGCAATCATCTCGCGGAGCGAGATGACTACACGTGCGTCCTCTCAGGTCTATCGCTTTGGACGTTTGATCGGCTCCAGCTTTGGCGGGCGC
>JAICUM010000330.1 GCA_025935855.1 Pirellulales bacterium
CTGGCCCCTGACGACTGGCCCCTTCGGCTAATACCTCGCCATCCCCGGCTCCACTTCCACCGCCCACTGGTCAATCCCGCCGGCCATCGACTGGGCCCGCGGATAACCCTGTTGCCGCAGCCACGCAGCCACGCGGAGGCTGCGTCCGCCGAGGTGGCAATGCACAACAATCCGACTGCCTTCATTGCCCGCCAGTTCGCCGACGCGGTCAACAATCTCGCTCATCGGCAAAAGCACGGCGCCGCCAATCGACGCGATCTGAGCCTCTTCCGGCTCGCGGCAATCCAAAAGCAAAAAGCCCTCGCCAGCGTCGCGCCGCCGCACAACCTCGCTAACAGAAATCTCCAGCGGCTCGCCAGCGGTAGACATGTCCCCAAGTGTAGCCCGCTCGCTCCGCGGGCGGGAGCGTCTCGGAGAAAGCGACGAAGCTACCGCCCAAGCACCTGGTCATAAACCTCCGCCACGCGCCCAGCCATAATCTCCGCCGAAAAGAACTCCGCGTGCCGCGACTGGGCGTCCGCGCTCATCGCCGCGTAATCAAACCCGCCCGAAACCAGCCGCTCAATCGCATCCGACAGATCCGCCGCATCGCCTGGAGCCACAAGCAGCCCATCCTCCCCGTCGCGAATTGCCTCCGGCACGCCCTCGACGCTGCTGGCAATCACCGGCACACCCGCCGCCATCGCCTCCAGCACCACCATCGGCAGCCCCTCGCCAAATAAGCTCGGCAGTACCAGCGCGTCAATTCCCTTCAACTCGGCCACCACGTCGCCCACAAACCCCGTCCAGGCGATCGCCGAGCTCATGCCCAGCCTCTCCGCCAGCCCGCGCACTTCCGCTTCATACGCGGGCGTCTCGAACGGCCCGATTGCCCGCAGCCACACGTTCTGCCCGCGCCGCCGCACCTCAGCCAGCGCCTCCAGCAGCACTTCCACGCCCTTGCGCGGCCGAAACAGCGCCGTCATCCCCAGCGTCCAATGCTTCGGCGCCGCCTTCCGCGGCAGCACGTCAATCCGCGGCACGCCGTTCGGAACGCACACGACGCGGTTCTCCGCGAATCCCCGATCGATCATGTACGTCCGCACGCTCGGCGACACCGCGATCAGCCGCGCCGCCCGCGCCGCGGCCCGCCGTTCCAGCCACGCGTTCGCCCAGTTAGCCATCCGCCGAGTCGAATCCCGCCCCGCCGGACTGTGTACGTGATAAACCAGCGGCACGCCGGCCAGCCGCGCCGCCTGGCTCGCCACCAGCAGTGATCGTGGCGTGTGGGCATGCACCAGCGCGAACTTCTCATCGCGCACCAACTGCGCCACGTTCCGCCCGCAGCGAAAATCCAGCCGCCCGCGCATCGGCAGCTCGAACAAACGAGCCTCGCGAAACTTACGCGCCTCCAAGAACCGCCCCGGCTTCACGCACGCAAACGCCGCTTCGTAGCCGTGCACCGGCAGATACCCGGCCAGCAAATCCTGCACGCGCTCGGCGCCGCTGTAGTGCTCGCCGTTGATCACGTGCAGCACGCGCACAGCTTGAACGGCCGAGCGCGGCCCGTCGCCCGTCGCCGGCTGCTCATGCGGCACAACAGCGGTTCGTCCGGCGTCCTTCATGCCACGCTTACCGCTTCACGCCCTGCGGCCGAGCGGCCTGCGGCGCCGGGTGAACTTCTTCGGACCGCACCTTCGTCCATCCAATCGGCGTCCGCGGCGAGCTGAACAGCCCCGTGAACCAGGATCCGATGTTCTTTTCGTTCAGCTTCGCATTCCTGAACTGGTACACGTCCCGCTGCTGACCCGTCGGCAGATGCACCTGAATCGCCTTCGGCTGCATCGTCTTGCGATCGAGCAGCACGTCCACGTGGTCGTAGTTCTGTGCGTCGCCCTGCCGTCGCGGATACGCCTCCAGCCAAATGTCCGCCGGGTCCGACTGCTTGCTGCGAATCCAATAGCGATCCATCAAGTCCGCCGCCTTGGCCCCGAACAAAAACGGCAGCGGCCCATTGCTGATCGCCTGCCCGCGCATCTCCTCGGGGATCGCCGTCACCACCAGTTGCTTGTCGCGGTGGTTGTATTCGTACACCGCCTTGCCGTCACACACCCAGTGATCGCCCACCTCATCCGGCTGCACCGTCCACTCGCCGGGCGCTTCGGCCGATTCGTTCTTCGGGTCCTTCTTCACCCATCGGCTGATCTTGTCCACCTTGAAGCTGCCCTTGTCAGGCTTCGAAAACGAAAGCGTGCCGGTGCTCAGCATCATCGGCTTGTTCAGCCCATTGCCCCACACGCCGTCGTACGTGAGCTTCTCGAACTCGGCGCTATACGTCATCACCGTCGAGCTCGTGTTCTCCCACATCTGCAGCGTCTGTTGGATGAACTGCAGATCGACGCCTTGAAGCGGGAACCCCAACGGCGGCGTCGGAGCCTGCCCGGCCGCAACCGCCGCCTGGCCCGGAGCCTGGCCGGCAGTTGGAACCGGACCTTGCGCCGCCGGCTGCTGCGAAGTCCCCGCCGCCGAAGCCGGATAAGCATTCGGCGCCGGCGTGCCGCTTGTCGCGGGCGCTTGTGCCAAGGCGTTCTGCCCAAAACACAAAACGCCCGCCGTTGAAAGGGACAGCATTAAACGTCGAAAAGTCATCGCGCTACTCTCGCGGTGAATGGACTAGGACAAGTGTAGACCGCAAAACACGCACGCGGCCCACCAGGGCGGCAAACAATAGCAACCCCCGCAAACCCCCGCGACCCCAGTAGGTCCCTTCTGCCGGAAGGGACCTTTGGTTTCAAGTCGGCAAGCCAATCACCGGGTGCCATGCCCACGGAGGTCCGCCGACGTGGGCATGTTTGCCGGTTCTCACATGCCCACGCGGACGTGGGCATGGCACGCGAATTCGATTGGCATTCTGAACATCAATATCTACGGCTGACCTTGACTCCGCCGGTCGAACCGCCGATCATCCGCCGCCCCTCTTTCCCGCCGACGAGCTTGAACCATGTCGCGCTTCCACAATCGCCTGCTTGCAGGCGCACTAATCTGCTTCAGTTCCGCCGGACTGCCCGCAGCTCGCGCCCAAACCGCCATCGCCACCGACGCCGCCGTAATCCCCGCGGCAGCCGTCGCCGCCGCGCCCGCCACGCCGCACGAAGTCGTCCGCTTCCGCCAACAACCCGCCGCCATCGGCGACCGCGTCATCCAGCGGCTCGGCGTCCACCTCGGCCTCGCCACCAAGATCACGCAGTCCGGCCAAACCGCCCACGAAAGCACCAACGAAATGCGCCGCCAACAGCAGCGCACCATCGAGGTGCTCGAAGCGAAAGACGGCCGCGCCGCAAAGGCGCGCGCTTCGTTCCAAGTCAGCCGCCGTCAATCGCCCGAAAACGCCGACCCGAAGGAACTCACCGCCCAGCCCATCGAAGGCAAGACCTACCTCATGTCCCGCGAAGACGGGCAGCTCAAAATTACCGACCCCGCCGGCGACATCCCGCCGCTCGAAGAATACAAGCTCGCCGCCGAGTCGCTCGACAACGTCGGCAAGCCCAACCCCCTCGCCGAGCTGCTCATCGCGAAGCCAGTCGTCGTCGGCCAGCGAATCCTCATCCCCCGCGAAGTCGTTCAAACGCTGCTCGGCTTCCAAGAGCCCATCGGCTCGGTGCGCCGCTTCGAGATCACCTTGAACCGCGTCGAGCCGGCCACCAACGAAAACCCCTCGCCGCAAGCCATCTTCCAAACCGCGATCGAAATCATCCCGAACGACAAGTCGCCGCTATCCATCAACCTGGCCGGCGAGATGGCCATCGAAACCGAAACCTGCCGGCTGATCTCCGTGAAGCTCAACGGCCCCGTGCAAATCTCCAGCATCGAACGTACCGGCGGCGGCATCTTCAACTTCTCCGCCACCGGCGAACTAAAACTCGCCATCCGCTCCCAATTCGACCACGCCCAGTAGGTCCCGCTTGCCGAGCGGGACCTCAGCCACTTGTAAGACCTTTCGATCCAAATCAGGTCCCTTCCGGCAGAAGGGACCTACCAAAACATGAACTCTCGCCGCACAACCCTCGCCACCCTGCTCCTCACGCTCCTCAGCGCAACCTCGACCCACGCCGCCACGCTCACCCTCGAATCCGCCACCATGGGCCCACCCGCTCAAGGCGCCGGCCTCCCCCTCTCCGCCAACAACTTCGTCGGCTGGCGCTTCAACCTCGCCACGCCGCTCGCCGTCACGCAAGTCGGCGGCCACCTTGGCGGAATCAAGGACACGCTCTTCGCCGCCATCGTTCCGCTCACGGCCATCGACGCCCTCCCCGCCGGCGCCCCCTTCGACGCCGCCACCACCTACCCGCACACCACTTTCACCGCCCCGACCAGCACCGCCGATATCCGCACGCCGCTCAGCACGGTTCTCCAGCCCGGCAACTACGCGCTCATCATCGGCGGCTCCGGCCAGTTCGACGCCACCGGCAGCGGCTGGATCCCCAACTCGCAGCAGCCGAACATCGCGCCAACAACGCAGAGCAGCTATATCAGTTGGCGGCAAACGCTCCCCGGCAAATTCAACTGGTCCGCGGGAACGCTGAACAACGTCCGGCTGGTCGTCACCGGCAACCCCTACGCTGGCCCCGCCGACTTCAATCGCGACGGGGCCATCGACGCCCTGGACCTCGCCGCCTGGACCGCAAGCGTCGCCTCGCCGTCGGTCACGCCAAAAGCCGACGCTAACGCCGACGGCATCGTGGACGGATTAGATTTCCTCGCCTGGCAGCGCGCTCAAACCCCCCCGCCGCCGTCCACCACGGCAAGCATCCCAGAACCAGCAACGCTCCCCCTCGCTTGCGGCTTAGCGGCCTTCTTCATTCATGCCGCCCCAGCGAAGCACCGCCGCATCATGACGCGAACCGAACGCTAGCGCGTTCCGGCTGGTTCAATCAGCCGCGCACACGCTAACCCCCGGTTTTCGATTTAATCAGCCGCGGGGCGCTAGCCCCCGGTTCAGCAGCACCGCCTAACCGCTCCTCCTGCTCCTGCCGCAGCTTCTGCGTCGTCAATTGGCTCCAGCCAATCACGCCGACCACAATCGCGATCGTCGCCACCAGATAGCCCACAAACAGCGACGTCGCCAGCGTGCGGTGATTCCTCCCCCACCGAAACACCCGCTCCAGCCAACCCTCGCGGTGCGCCTTCACCGGCTCATCAGCCAGCCACCGCTCGATGTCGTCCGACAGCGCCCGCGCGCTCACGTACCGCCCCTCCGGCCGCACGGCGAGCGCCTTCATGCAAATCGAGCTCAGCGGCTTCGGCGCCCACGGCGCCAGCTCATGCGGCGGCACGCTCTGCCCGCGCTCGACCTTCGCCATCATTACCGCCACGTCCTCCTCCGCCGGATACGGCAGGCTGCCGGTGAGCAGTTGATACAGCGTGGCGCCTAGGCTGTACACATCCGTCGGCGGTCCAAGCACGTCGTTCTTGCCGGCCGCCTGCTCGGGGCTCATATAAGCCGGCGTGCCGATCGTCGTGCCGACGCGCGTCCCCGCGTCCCCCGCGTCGGTCTCCGGCGTGCGCACCATC
>JAICUM010000491.1 GCA_025935855.1 Pirellulales bacterium
GCCGCGTGCGAGGCGAGCTTTACCGGCCAATACTTACGCGAGGTCGTATCGTAGCGGCGGCGTCCAGCCCCCGTGTAAATCTACCGCCGGGTGGGTCGCGAATAACGCGGCGGCTGGAAGCTACCGCAACGGGAGCTTTTCCAGCAGCTTTGCCAATCGATGCCCCGCGATGACCGCCTGGCGTTCGGCGACCGCTTCCGCCTCCGCGGCGTATTTTTCCGGAAGCTTTAGATCACCCAGATGCGTGTGGCTTTCGCGCGCGGCGACTTGCTGCAGCACTTCCGGCGTGTAAACGTACCTCTTCGCCAGCTCGTGGCCCTCATCGATCCAGGCGCCTGGGTCGAGCGCCGTTGCCAAGCGCTCGGCTTCCGCCGCCAACTCCGCGTTGTTGGAGACTTCGATTGCCAGCCCGCGAATGGCGACGTAGGACTCCTCCGATGAAACCGCTTCATCCCAGAACGAATGCAGGTTGAACCCGTGGCTGTAGTTCAGGAAGTTGCCGCCGTGATCCCCCTCGGCGAAGCGATGCGTGGTAAACAGCGCGCTGGAGTGCAGCGGCTGATGCGCGTCGCCGACCAGGTGTAAGAGCCAGCAGAGGCGAACCGAACGCTCCTCCGCCGGAGCATTCTTGTCATTGACAATCGCCGCGGCGGTCTTCGCCGCTTGGATGATGTTCATGTTGGGATCGTCCGTGTTCTCGGGCGGATCGCGCCGGCGGTTAAGCGTGATCGTCGGCTCCAACTGATAGCCTTGCGCGGGCGTGAGATAAATCGGCTCATCAACGAAGTGCCACCAGGGCCGATTGTATTGCCGCACATCTTTCTCCGTGACACCCTTGCCCGAGGAGCGCACGACATCCGGCCAGGTGGCCGCGAAGGCAAACACCCACTGGTCCTTTTCGGCGTCCGTGCCGCTGCGCACCTCGCGCGGCATGGCGCGTTCAAAGTGATCGGCGAAGCGCGGATGGGCGCGAAGCAACTCGACCGCTTTGTGTCGCGTCGCGGCATCGAGTTGCTCGTAAGCGATCAACGCCACGGTCATGTGCCCCGGCGAGTTCCAGGCGAACAGCGGCGTTGTTACTAGAAAGAAGCAGCACGCCAAAGGATAGAAATAGTTATGTGAGGGACGGCGCATCGTCGGAGTCCTGAAAGGCGACAAGTCTAGTTTGTGGCTAGCATACCCAGGGAATCTGAAAACGGAACGCTGTTGAGCTCAGACATGATGTTTTCAAAGCGATATCACGTAAATAGCTCCGACCTAGCCAGGTCGGGGCTAGCGGCGGGTACACGGCATAACCGACCGCTAGACGCGTTCAAAGATCGTCGCGATGCCTTGGCCGACGCCGATGCACATCGTCGCCAGGCCCAGCGTGACGTCGCGGGCTTGCATGGCGTGGATGAGCGTCGTGGCGATCCGCGCGCCGCTGGCGCCCAGCGGATGGCCGATCGCAATGGCCCCGCCGCGCACATTGACCTTCGCTTGATCCAGATCGAGCATCTGGATGCAGGCGAGCGATTGAGCGGCGAACGCTTCGTTCAGCTCGATTAGTTCGATGTCGCCGAGCTTGAGGCCGGCGCGCTTCAAGGCCCGCTGCGTCGCCGGGACGGGGCCGGTTCCCATGACCGCCGGATCCACGCCGGCGATGGCTGTGGCGCGGACCTTCACAAGCGGCTTAAGTTCGAGCTCTTTGGCCCGCTCCGCGCTCATCATGAGCAGCGCGGCGGCGCCGTCGTTCAGCGGCGAGCTGTTGCCCGCGGTGACCGTTCCGAACTTCGGCATGAATGCCGGCGGCAACGCGGCGAGCGATTCGAGGCTCGTGTCGCGGCGGATGCACTGATCCTCGCGAATGAGCGTGCGATCCCCCGCTTCGTTGCGGCCCCAGACGGGCACGATTTCGGGCAAGAATTCGCCGGCGTCCGTCGCGGCGGCCGCCTTGCGGTGGCTGTGCAGGGCGAACTCGTCCTGCGCTTCGCGGCTGATGCCTTGCGTCTGAGCGAGGAACTCGGCGGTGAAACCCATGTTCATGGCGCCCTTGCTGGTCGCGTGAAACAGTTTGGGGTTGGGATCCAGCCCGGCGTCCATCGGAATGTGCTGCATGTGCTCCAGACCGCCGACAATCTGCACGTCCTCAGCCCCGGCGATGATGGCATGAGCGCCCTGATTGATCGCCTGCAGACTGCTCCCGCAGAGGCGATTGATCGTGGCGCCGCCGACGCTCGTCGGCAGGCCGGCCAGTAGCGCGACGATGCGGCCGACGTTGAAACCCTGCTCGCGCTGTTGCTGCGTATTGCCCAGAACGACGTCTTCAATCGCCGCCGGATCGATGCCGGAGCGTTCGACGAGCGCTTTGACGACGCACGCGGCCAGGTCGTCCGAACGCACATCGCGAAACACGCCGCGCTCCGGATGAGCGCGGCCAATGGCGGTGCGGCAGCAATCAATAATGACAGGCGTTTTCATCACAGATTTCTAGCATTTGTCCGCAGATATCGCAGATTGCCGCAGATGAAAGACAATAAAGTCTTGTTTTATCTGCGTTCATCTGTGACATCTGTGGATGGTTAATGATTCTTGCTTTCGTGGTAGAACGTTGAGCTGTTCTGCGCAAGCGTGGTCAGCGTTGTTGTTGGCTGAAAGCGTTCGCCCAGTGAATTGTATGCTTTGAGCGTATCCATGATCGCAGCCGCGCCGAGCGTGTCGGCCCAAAAGAACAAGCCGCCCTTAAATGGCGGGAAGCCAATGCCGTAGATCAGCGCCAGGTCCACGTCGCGCGGATCGGTCGCGACGCCGTCTTCGAGGATTCGCGTTGCTTCCAGCAGCATGGGCAGGAACAGCCGATCGGTTAGCTCTTCGGACGAGAACTTCTTTTCGCCGCGGCGATGAGCGGCGACGAGCTTCTCGATTTCCGGGCTGTCGGCGCCGCGGTCCTTCTTTTTGCCGCCGTAGTCGAAGAAGCCGCGGCCAACTTTCTTGCCAAGGCGGCCGGCTTCGACCATCGCCGGCAAAATCGCCGAGGGGACGACGCGGTCCGGAAACGCGGCGTGCAGTACCTCGCCGGCGTGCTTGGCAACGTCCAGGCCCACGGTGTCGTACAGCATGATTGGCCCCATTGGCATGCCGAACGCCGTCGCCGCGCGGTCCACTTGCTTGATGGTGGCGCCCTCTTCCAGGAGCAGCAGCGCCTCGTTCATGTAGGGCAGCAGCACGCGGTTCACGAGAAAGCCGGGTCCGTCGTTCACCACGATGGGCGATTTGCCGATGCGGCGGGCGTACGCCACGGCAGTGGCAATCGTGTCGTCGCTGCTCGCGCGGCCGCGGATCACTTCGACCAGCGGCATTTGCCGCACGGGGTTGAAGAAGTGCAGCCCGCAGAACTGCTCGGGCCGCGTCAGGCCGGCGGCCAGGTCGCTGATGGGAATGGTGGAGGTGTTCGAGCAAAGTACGGCGTGGGCCGGCAGCTTTGGTTCGAGCCGCTCGTAAAGCTGCCGCTTTACGTCGGCGTTTTCGTACACGGCCTCAACGACAAGGTCCGCTTTGGCTAATTCCTCGTCACTGATCGTGCCGTTCACCAGCGGCGCCAGTTCCAGGGCGCGTTTTACGTCCGGTCCTTTGGTTTGCTTGTTGTAACTGGCTTCGCTGAGGATGCCCTGCACGCCGCGGCCGACGGCTTCCGCCGACATATCGCCGAGCGCTACGGGAACGCCCCGCTTGATGTTCGCCGCCGCGATGCCCTGACCCATCACGCCGGCGCCGATGACGCTGACCGAGCGAATGTCGCGCGGCGTGCCTTTACCGGCGTCTTTCTTCTTGTTGCGGTCTTGCAGAAAAAAAAC